>JAHZKQ010000105.1 GCA_022600315.1 Gammaproteobacteria bacterium | reverse complement strand
GTACAACCTAAACTAATTTAAGCTATTTTATATAACTATTAAGGGTCATTATTGTACGCAATGATTATTAAGGAAGTATTAAAGGTGTTAATAACTAATAAATAAAAATTATTTAATGTACGTTTGGAGTGTTTATTTGCATGTTTTTATTGTTTTTCCGATTTCTAATCTGATTGATAAAACTATACGCCACTGGCACTAAGACCAAAGAAAAGAAGGTGCCGAAGAGCAACCCGCCGACAATCACGGCGCCAATCTGGCGTCGGCTAACCGCGCCAGCGCCAGCGGCAAGTAATAAGGGTAAGGCGCCGAAGATCATCGCTGCGGTGGTCATTAAGATAGGGCGTAAACGGATAGTGGCGGCTTTGATGAGTGCCTCGTGAATGGCAACACCATCTTTTTTAAGTTTATTGGCAAAGCTAGTAATTAAAATGCCGTGTTTGGCAATAAGGCCAATTAAAGTGACTAGGCCAATGCTGGTATATAAGTTCACTGAGCCATCGATAAGTTTTAAGGCGGCTAGGGCACCGACCATACTTAAAGGCACTGCCAGTAAAATAATTAACGGGTCAAAAAAACTTTCAAATTGTGCGCTTAAGACTAGATAAATAAATATAATGGCCAGTAAAAATATAATCCCCATGCTGTGACTGGTTTCAAACACGCGTTCGGCAGCACCAGTAAAAACAAACTTAGCATTGGCGGGTAATAGTTTAGGTAGTTCATTTTGCAGGTTATGCACGATTTGACCGAAGTTATAGCCTGGAGTGATATTGGCGCCAATTTTCGCCGCACGCAAACGGTTATAATGTTCTAGGTTTTGTTGGGTTAAAATGGGAGTGACGGTAACCAAATTAGATAAGGGCACTAATTTTTGTTCGCTATTTCGCACATAAAAGGTATTGATGGAGCTTAAGCTATGCACCAGTTTTTTTTCAGCTTGTACAATTACATCATAATTTTTTCCACCGAGCTCGAAGGTAGAAATCTTTTTGCCGCCAATTAAGCTGGCTATCGTGTTATCAATGGTTTGGGCGCTAACGCCCATGCTGCCAGCTAAGGCGCGGTTAATAGTTAAGTCGTATTGCTGGCTATCAAAATTTAAATTACTATTAGCATCATTGATGCCGGGAAAATGATTTAGCTGACTAATTAAATTTTCTGAAGTTTTATATAAGTTTTTATAATTACTTGAGCTCATAATGTAAAATTGCAACTCATTATTATGTGAGCTGCTGCCAAACTGAGGGGTAAAGGCACGTGCTGTTAGCCCCGGGGTTTGTTGAATGCCCTGATTAATATCAGCAGTAATGGTTTGCGCGTTTTGGTTCCGTTCGGCATAAGGTTTTAAGGTATCAATAATAATATCAAAGCCGGTGGCTTGATCGCTGGCAATGGATGATACGTATTGCGTATTGGGGTTTTCACGCATAATTTTGCTAACAGCAAGGATTTGTTTTTGTTTCCAATCGGCAGTGGTGCCGGCAGGCGCTTTCACGTGGGCCATCACGAGACCCATATCTTCAAGCGGCATGTTGGTTTTAGGCAGCCCGGCAAATAAAAAATAACCGGCCGTGCCAATGGCTACTGCAATACCGAGTACGATATAGCGGTGCTTTAAAATCCATTTTAGAAAGTGCTGATAAGCTTGTTCTAGGCTTTTAAAATTACGTTCCAGCCAGTTACTATAAGGGTTGGGTTTAGGCACCGTTAAGATTTTAGCGCACATCATCGGTGACAAAGTTAAAGCCACAAAACCAGAAATAATTACTGCGCTTGCCAAAGTGAAAGCAAAGGAGCGAAAAATAATTGCCGCTTGACTTTTAATTAAGCCAATCGGTGCATATACCGCCGCTAAAGTAATGGTCATCGCGATAATTGCAAAAGTAATTTCACGGCTACCAATTAAAGCCGCTTTTAATGGAGCAATTTTATTTTCAATATGGCGATGAATATTTTCCAGGACCACAATGGCATCATCGACCACAAGCCCAATACCTAGTACCATGGCCAAAAGTGTAATCACATTAATGGTGAAACCAAATAAATACATTAAACCAAAGGTGGCGATTAAGCAGATAGGGATCGTGGCAATGGGAATAAAGGTTGAGCGTAAATGACCAAGAAATAAAAAGCTCACTAAGCCTACACAAAACACCGCAATAAAGATCGAGTAATAGACTTCGCGAATACTGGCTTTAGTGAACTGTGATTGATCGTAAACGATTTGCATTTTAACGCCATGCGGCAATTGACTCTTTATCGAGTTAACAAAACGTCGAACACCTGCTGCGGTTTGAATTGGGTTGGCATCACTGCTTGGAAAAGTTTCTAGTAATATGCCTGGCTTGCCATTGATTGTAACCACAACATTAGTATCGTTGGTTTTGCCTAATGCTACGCGCGCTACATCGTGTAAATGCACCAGGCTACCGTTATCGGCTCTAATCACGATATTGCCAAACTGCTGAGGGGTTTTTAAGCGGGTTTTAGCGGTAATCGGATAATCGATGGTATTAGTTTTAATTTCACCGGCGGGTAATTGAATATTATTGGCGGTAATCGCATTTTCAAGATCACTGATCGATAAGTTACGGGCTTTCATTTTATCGGGGTTTAACCAGATCCGCATGGCATAATCGTTAACGCCATCCGCTTCAACACTGGCAACTCCGGGGATTTGTTCGATGGGGTCAACGACATAGCGCTCTAAGTAGTCGCGCAATTGACTGAGCTTATCGGGTGAAGTTAAAAACGCAATATCAATTAAATCCGACTCATCCCAGCCGGACTGCACGATCGGGGTATTAATATTAGTGGGTAAATCATATTTAGCTAATTCAACACGATTACGGACTTGATTGGCGATTTCATATTTATTGGCGCCGTAACGTAAGTTAATGATGATAATGCTTTCACCTTGGCGACTTTTCGATTGAATATTTTTCACGCCTTGAATTCCACCTATGGCTTTTTCCAAGGGTGTAGTGATACTGGTTTCAATTAAATTGGAGCTAGCGCCAGGATAAGTGGTTGTTACACGAACGCTATTACGTGCGTATTTAGGCATAAAGCGGGTGTTTAAATAAATAAAGCCCATAATTCCAATGGCAATTAAGATTAGGCTTAATACGGTGGCGAACACCGGACGTTTAATGCAAATTTCAGCTAAATTCATTTTACTTTACTATCTTAACGGGTTTGCCGGGACGCAATTCGGTTTGACCGACAATCACGACTTGATCGTTGGTGTTTAGTCCGTGAGTGATTGCGACTAAATTTCGATAATGCGTACCCAGTTGTACCGGTGTCTTGAGCGCTTTATTATTTTTGACTTGATAAACGTAGTAACCATGTAGGGAAGCAATAACACTTGTGGTTGGAATGACAAGTGCCATGGCTGGTGTGCCTAAGTGTTGGGTGATATCAACAAACTCACCGGGTTTCAATTCTTCATTGTGATTGCCAATAATGGCATGCACTTCAATGGTCTGACTATTTGGATCGATACTGGGTGCAATATAACTGACTCTGCCAGAGAGTTTTATAGCAGCATTCATATAAGGGCTAGCGATAATGGCTTGGCCTAATTTAATTTGGTTGACAAAGCGGCTGGGTAGAAAATACTTGGCAATTAAGTTTTGGGTATCGGTTAAAGTCACAATCATTGTTCCCGCTTGGATATAATCACCCAGACTGATAGTTTTAGCGCCCACAATACCACTGAACGGTGCGTAGATGGTTTTATCTCTTAGGTTGATCAGGTCTTGGCGAATTTTATCCTTGATTTCTTGGTTGCTGATTTTCTGGTTGTATTGGGTGTCTTGTAAAATAAAGCCACGCTTTAAGAGTTTATTGTCACGATCGTACTGGGCCTCGCTCATTTTAGCTTTGGTCATATCGGCAGATAAGGTTGATTTTTCCTGCTGATTGTCGAGTTGCACTAGCACTTGACCGGCTTTGATATAGTCACCTTCATGATAATCAATTTTAGTCACATAGCCGTTTACCTTGGCGCTGATATTTGCATTGTGTAGCGCGATTAAATTACCGGTGGTATTGATTTGATTGGGAATATATTTTTTGGTTACAGGGCCAAGCTTAACCGCGATAATATTATTGTGCGCTGTTGTTGGTATTGAATGACTGGCATGATAAACCCATCCAAGCCCCGCAACAATTGCG
>JAHZKQ010000104.1 GCA_022600315.1 Gammaproteobacteria bacterium | reverse complement strand
ATTAGAATTTCAGTTATAATGCCGGCTCTTTAAAAACTATGAGAAAACCGCGTTATGTCATTGTCAGAAAAAGATATCCAGAAACTCGGGCACTTAGCCCGCATTCAGATTGATGCAACAGAAGCTAAGGCATTAACTGGCGAGCTGGAAAAGATCCTCGAGTTAGTGGCTAAAATGAATCGTGTTGATACCAAACAAGTTGAAGCCATGGCCCATCCGCTGGATGAAACTCAACCCGTACGCGTCGATCAAGTTACCGAACAAAACCGCCGCGATGACTTTATGCAAATCGCTCCCGAAAGTAATTCGGGTTTATATATCGTCCCCAAATTCGTCGAAACTGAGGCTTGAGGTCTTACCCATGTTTAAACAAACCATTACTGAATTAAGTCAAGCGTTAATCCGCAAAGAATTTTCTAGCGTTGAATTAACGCGGTGTTTTTTGGAACGAATCAATAAGCTCGATCCAAAATTAAATAGTTTTATTACCGTATGCAATGAATCAGCCTTAGCCATGGCAAAACTAGCTGATGAGAAAATTGCTAACGGCGAAGCGCAAACCTTAACCGGCATTCCTTATGCGCATAAAGATATTTTTTGCACTCATGGCATTAAAACCACCTGCGCCTCAAAAATGTTAGAAAATTTTATTGCTCCCTATGATGCTCATGTCACTACCCAGTTTAATCAACAGCACATGGTGATGCTAGGTAAAACCAATATGGATGAATTTGCCATGGGTTCATCCAATGAAAATAGCTATTTTGGTGCGGTAAAAAATCCCTGGAATCTAGAACATATTCCGGGTGGCTCCTCCGGTGGCTCGGCAGCGGCAGTCGCCGCGCGTTTAGCACCGATTGCCACCGGCACTGATACTGGCGGCTCAATTCGACAACCGGCCGCATTATGCGGCCTGACGGGTTTAAAACCCACTTACGGTCGAGTTTCGCGTTATGGCATGATTGCGTTTGCTTCCAGCCTTGATCAAGGTGGACCATTAGCACTATCTGCTAGTGACGCCGCATTACTATTAAATGTGATGGCCGGTCACGATGCTAAAGATTCCACCAGCATTAATCGTCCCGTGCCGGATTACACTGCAAACCTTGAGCAAAAAATTAATGGCCTGAAAATTGGTTTACCCAAAGAATATTTTCAAGACGGTATCGATGCCGATGTCAGCGCTTGCATTCAAGACGCCATTAACACCTATAAAAAACTTGGCGCCGAATTTATCGAGATTGAATTACCACATACCAATCTTGCAACTTCGGCCTATTACGTGATTGCCCCAGCAGAATGTTCGTCAAACTTAGCCCGTTACGATGGTGTGCGGTTTGGTTATCGTTGTGAAAATCCGCAAAGCCTGCAAGATTTATACGAGCGCAGTCGCAGTGAGGGCTTTGGCAAAGAAGTGAAACGACGTATTTTAATCGGCACTTATGTATTATCCAGCGGCTATTACGATGCGTATTATTTACAAGCCCAAAAAGTACGCCGCTTAATTCGTGATGATTTTCTCAAAGCCTTTGAAAAAGTCGATGTTATTTTAACCCCCACATCCCCCAGCGCCGCTTTTAAAATTGGCGAACGCAGCCAAGATCCTGTAGCCATGTATTTGTCGGATGTCTTTACCCTCGCAACTAACCTTGCAGGTTTACCTGGACTATCCATGCCCGCCGGCTTTACGCAAAATAAACTACCGGTCGGCGTGCAGTTAATTGCTAATCATTTCGATGAGGCGCGCCTCTTAAATGTCGCGCATCAATATCAGCAAGTCACCGACTGGCATCGCGCAGCACCTAATTTAACTGAGGAGTAAATCATGCAATGGGAAACCGTTATTGGACTTGAAGTTCACACGCAGTTAAATACCACTTCAAAAATATTTTCTGGTGCGGCGTGTCATTATGGTGCCGAACCTAACACCCAGGCCTGTGGTATTGATATTGGTTTGCCGGGTGTATTACCGGTATTAAATAAAAAAGTCCTTGAGCTAGCAGTACGCTTTGGTTTAAGTATCGATGCCGATATTCCATCGCGCTCGGTATTTGCACGTAAAAATTACTTTTATCCAGACCTGCCTAAAGGTTATCAAATCAGTCAATTTGATTTACCGATTGTCGCCAAAGGCTCGCTCAATATTTTATTGGAAGATGGCCGTGAAAAAACCATCGGTATTACTCGTGCCCACCTTGAAGAAGACGCAGGGAAATCCTTACATGAAGCTATTCACGGCAATTCCGGAGTGGATTTAAATCGCGCCGGCACACCATTATTGGAAATTGTTTCTGAACCTGATATTCGTTCGGCTGAAGAAGCGGTTGCTTATTTAAAAACCTTACACCGCCTGGTGCGTTATTTAAATATCAGTGATGGCAATATGCAGGAAGGTTCGTTTCGGTGCGACGTCAATATTTCAATTCGCCCCCAAGGCACCGAGAAATTAGGTACCCGTACTGAATATAAAAATATGAACTCATTTCGATTTATTGAACGCGCAATTGCCCATGAAGTGGATCGCCAAATCGATATCCTTGAAAATGGTGGTAAAGTCGTGCAAGAAACACGGGCCTATGATCCAGATAAAGATAGCACGCGCACCCTGCGCCTTAAAGAAGAAGCACATGATTATCGCTATTTTCCGGATCCAGATTTATTACCGGTGACCATTAGCCCGGAATTTATTGCCAAAATTCGTCAAGAATTACCTGAACTCCCTTGGCAAAAACGCGAACGTTTTAAAGCTGATTACCAACTAAGTGATTATGATGCTAAATTATTAGCAAACCATTTAGCCACCGCGCAATATTTTGAAAATACTTTACAATATGCCGGCAAAGCCGCGCCAAAAGTGGTGGCTAATTGGGTGAACGGCGAATTAGCCGCCGCATTAAATAAAGCTGACCTTAAAATTAATGACTCACCCATTTCGGCTGAGCAATTAGGCGGCTTATTAACGCGCGTTGCTGATCAAACCATTTCTAATAATATTGCCAAAAAAGTCTTTAGCGAAATCTGGGAAGGCAAAGGCAATGCCGATAAGATTATCGAGGCCCAAGGATTAAAACAAATTACCGATAGCGGTGCGATTGAAAAGATTGTTGATGAAGTGATTGCTAATAGCCCGACTCAATTACAACAATATCGTGATGGCAAAACTAAATTATTCGGTTATTTTGTTGGTCAAGTAATGCAAAAAACCAAAGGCAAAGCCAATCCGCAACAAGTCAATGAATTGCTGCGCGCTAAATTAACTTAAGCACTGCAAGCAGCTGCACTATGACTATGCTCCGTCTCTGGTACATTATCAGAAGCGGCAAGCATGGTTTTTACTGACGGTGGCTGCCCGAATAATCTAAGTTTAAAAAACACCTGGCTGACCAAGCTTGTTTGCGCAGTACCAACTTGGGCTGTTAGTCGCTGAGATTCTTTAGCGGCTTGAAAAAACCCAGGCTCTGCGCCAGACTGTTGCGGTAAAGTTCCTGTGGTAGATGCGACTGCATTTGTAGCACCACCATCAACTTCTCCTCTCTCACGACTTTCTATAGTCTCTTCCGTCACTGCACGCGAACCACCATTTAAAGGATTATCACCTGCGCCTGACTCCATTTTGCTATATTCACTCCCCGTAGAATAGCCACCAAAACCACAACAATTTCTAAACGACGTCCAGCACCAAGCTAACATACCCTGAGATCCTCCCCCCCCCTGATTATTATCTGCACTGCTCGTCGCACCATAGCCACCTGCTGCAAGCCTACTAAATTCTGCCTCGGTAATATCTCCAGCCAAAGGTTTTAACGTTAAATCATTGGCAGGAAAACCAGTAAAAACCGCATGCATCATTGCATACATCGCCGCGCATAAACCAATTACAGTTTTATATGCTACTGAACCAATCACTTCATTAAGTTCCGCTTGATCAGCTGCAGTACGATCTTTAGCATCACGTTCCATACCCATAAAGCCGGCTAAAACTTTTTCTGAATCACGCAAAATACCACTGACTTGATTCCAATGCTCTAAAGCTAAACCACCAACGACTACCCCAACAATAAGCGCATGTATAACAGTGCGAGGCAAATGCTGAGAATATAGTTTGCCAGCTGCTCTAAGTAGTAACCACGATACTTTATAGCCAAAAACTGCCGTGCCAGTGAAAAAATTTGCCGGTGTCCACCACCAATGCCACGCACTATGAAGTGGCTGGCCATACTTATTAATACCCAGCCAATTTAACCGACGGGTTGCAATAGATAGTTCAAAAGCATATTTGGGGTGCCGACCTAATAAAAAATTTACGGTAGCAATATAACGCGATAAACAAGTATTACCAAAGGTTCCAATCCCAAAAACAGCACCCGTAAACGTTGAAATTAGTGTCGCTGCTGAAGATGACATGCCAAAAAAATCAAACACGTCTTTAAGATTTTGCGTGGCATAATCCGTACTAAGAATCGCAAACGCAGATACCCCCGCAAGTGGCAGCCCATAAACCAAAGCACTATGCCAAGTCAAACCCTTCGGCGGCTGAAGATGTTCTGGAATCTTTGCAGCCTCCAATACTGCTAACTCTTCACAGCGTTTTTGCTCAAGATGTGCTGCCGTCTCACGTCGAGCAATAATTTCCACCACATTTTGCCGACTGCGCGCATTGGTATAAGCACGATAACTGGCATAACTTGCCGCACCAGCAATAAAAGCAAGACTTAACCAAAATGTTTTAAAAACATAACTATCGATCTCAATTAAATCTACCGCAATATCATAAAAATTATAGGTGGATGCGCCAGTTGAGCCCCATAGCGCTAACCAATCTGCCCAACCTGCAAACCAATAAAGCCAATCAGAAGTCCCCCCTTCAGGAACTTCAATCGTCACTCCCCCTTCAGGTGCATTCTCTTTATAAACTCTAGCGACAGTATGCGTGTCACTTCTACCGCTCGCTGAATCACAAAGCTCTTTAGAAAGCTCAACCCGACCATCCGCTTTGCCATCACTAAGCGGTAGAATAATAATTTCTCCTGGGCGCTCAAACCATTTTTCTTTATCGCTAGGGGCTTGAGCCTGAAACATTTTGGGCAGTCGAGTTGCTAAGACTGTAGTCAGTGAACCGCCGGATTGCGCCAACAGTACCCCTTGACCATTTTTGTCGGCAAATAACGCGCCATTACCAAGCTTGCCAAGCGCCTTGAAAAGGTATTTTATTTTAGCCTTAAAGGTTCTTTGCGCAGGAACCCCTTTACGCCAAGCCTTTGCCAAAACAACCAGGAGAGGACGATGGATTTTTGCTCTATAAAAACCTTCTTTATAGCGCTCATAATCTGCTTGCTTATCATTGTCAGGATAGGCGTTGACCCATTCAATAAAATGACCTTTAAACCAAAAATAAATTGGCGTAATAGGCCTACCAATAGAAGCTGCAAGAACACTCCAAATACTCTCACCCACCCAATCTAAACCTTGCCAAAGCAAATCCCAAGCGCGATCCAACCCTCGCCCACTAGCACTCGCACAAGCTTTTAACTTTTTTTTCCAACCTCTTAAAAACGCCGCCATCACCTACACCTTAAATAAAAATTAATTGTTGTACCTATAAAATTAGCGCGGGTTATTAAAAACAAATTAAGAATATAACAATAAGACCGGTTGCCGCTTAGCATAGCGTTACCATTTTTGAATTGATCCTGACGATCATGAATTTAACCCCCCGAATTCGCGGTCAGTATAAATGCCTTCTCCAAAAAATAACAGAAATTTCAATAAGAAAATTCTTAAGGAAATATGAAGTAAACTCACTTGCATTTAGACAGCAAAATAAAGACAATGGCAGTGACGTAAAAACTGTACTATCAACCATGCAAAATTTAATGATTCGCCACTTCACCGCACTGCAGGATTACCAGCAAACCTGGCAGGCCATGCAACAATTTACCCAAAGTCGCCATAAAGACAGCAGCGACGAACTGTGGTTATTGGAACATCCACCCGTTTTCACTCAAGGCCTGGCTGGCAAACCCGAACATGTCTTAGCGGCAAAGGATATTCCAGTGGTGAAAACCGACCGTGGCGGCCAAGTCACTTATCACGGTCCAGGTCTTTTAATGCTGTACAGTTTATTTGATATTGAGCGCCTCGGTTTAAACACCCGCCAATTTGTCATCCAACTTGAAAAAACCGTAATTGCCCTTTTGGCCGATTATGACATTGACGCCACAGCAAAGCGTGATGCCCCTGGAGTCTACGTGGAGGATCGTAAAATCTGCTCGATCGGCCTTAGAATTAAACACGGTAAGGCCTATCACGGTCTTTGCTTAAACGTCGCTGGCGACCTTAGGCCGTTTTTGCGTATCAATCCTTGCGGCTACCAAAACCTCAAGATGACTCAGCTGGCTGATTATCTGCCAAACATCTCCTGTACAGATATTAAAACTAAAATTATCCCCTACTTTCAAACTCAATTCGGGTATAATCAAATCCAATCGACAACCCAAAAGTGCAAGGTATAATCATGCCGGAAAAATCAAATTACGACCCTGCAAAGAAATCACTAGGCAAAGATAAGTTGTCTCGTATTCCGGTGAAAATCGAACAACGCCCGCCGCTGCCTAAACCCGACTGGATTCGGATTCGGCTAAATACTGACAGTAAAGTTACTCAACTTAAAAAGTTACTCCGTGACAAGCAATTGGTTACCGTTTGTGAAGAAGCCTCATGCCCTAATCTTAACGAATGCTTTGGTCATGGCACTGCCACCTTTATGATTATGGGCGACAAATGCACCCGGCGTTGTAGTTTTTGTGATGTCGGTCACGGCCGGCCTGATCCGCTTGATGAAAATGAACCAAACAGTTTGGCACAAACGGTTAAATTAATGCAGCTGCGCTATGTGGTGATTACTTCGGTGGACCGCGATGATTTGCGCGATGGCGGCGCTAAACATTTTGCCGATTGCATTAAAGCCGTGCGCGCTGAAAATCCTGAAATTAAAATTGAAGTCTTGGTGCCCGATTTTCGCGGCCGCATGGAGAAAGCTTTAGCCGCCTTAAGCCTGGCGCCAGCAGATATTTTTAATCACAATATCGAAACCGCGCCGCGCTTATATAAACAAGCCAGACCCGGCTCGGATTTCAACTGGTCACTAAAACTATTAAAACAACATAAAGCTGAATTCCCCGATATTCCCACCAAATCCGGCATGATGTTAGGCCTAGGTGAAACCGATCAAGAAGTCTATGAAGTGTTGCGAGCATTACGCGAACATAATGTGGAAATGTTAACTTTGGGGCAGTACTTACAACCCACCAAATATCATCTGCCAGTTGAACGTTATGTGACTCCAGAACAATTTAATGAGTTCGCT
>JAHZKQ010000103.1 GCA_022600315.1 Gammaproteobacteria bacterium | reverse complement strand
CTCTGGCTCTTGTGCAAAAAGACCAGCAATACCAATACCTTTTGAATCCGCCGTTCGCTTTATTGCTCTTATAAAATATTTTACTAAACAACAATAATTTGCTGCTGCCAATAACATGCCAACACTACCATGATACTGAATCGCTTGTTGGTTATATTCATCCAGTTGCTCAATATCTGTATCGGTAATTATCCCATTACCCTTCTCATCGGTTGATAAAATTGCTTCACGCAATGTTTTAGATTTATTATCGATACAGAAAAAATCATTGTATTTAACTCCACGTATTAACCAAAATCTTGCATCAGCGCTATACACTGCCCTATCAGTTTCAGATAACTCGGTATTGCTCGCCAACTGAGTAAAATTCCACGCGCCACTAAAAAGTACTAAGCCTGCAATCACTTCAAATGGATGACGCGCTGTAAAACGCATACTGCCTTCATCTGATAACTGCTCGCTAAATTGATGGGACTTTAGCTCACTGATTTCATCCGACAAATACTTTGCATTAGGCATACGCGTTAATAGCTCTTCCCACACTGGCTCTAATTCTTCACGCATCGCATCGACTTTGTATTCAGCACTTGACGCAATCTCATTAATTAATTGAAAAAATTCTCCCTGATGATTACTATCTTCAAATGCCGTACGTATTTGTGTGGCAGTATATCTTGGTTCTGACTGTGAAGCTTGATTAGGAAATAATGACATACGCATAATAAAAACTCCCTGTAATATATTAATTAACCCACCACCCGATCACGCAAATAAATCGGTTCAGCTTGTTCGGGTTTTAATAACTCGCCGACATTAAACTTGGCCTTAGCTATTTTAGCTAAACTTGCGGCGTGTGGGTAGAGATCATCTAGTTTTTTCAAGTCTGCAACACTTTCCGATAGATGTTCTTGATAAACTTCCCAGGCATTACCCACTGCAATATATTGATTATTAGGGGCAATAATTTTTTCCGGATCAGACAAACAATCAGGTTTTACCGCCTGCATTAAATTCCCTTCTGATTGGTAAAGTCCCCAATAAATTTGCTGCATACGCGCATCCCAACCAACTAATGCCGATTCCACACTCTCATTATCCAGTGCGGTTTGCGCTAATACTTGCAAAGTCGATACTGAAATAACTGCTAAGTTTGCCCCAAATGCCAAACCCTGCGCCACCGCGGTTGCTAAACGCACCCCCATAAAACTACCTGGTCCTGCACCATAAGCAATCGCATCTAAATCGGTTAATTGAATGCCTGCAGCCTGCATTAATTCATCAATACAATTTAATAAGATATCCGAATGTTGACGCGGCGCTAATTGATGCTTCACCGTGCAATCATCATCAATCGATAACGCCACCGAACAAGCATGGGTTGAAGTGTCAAAGGCTAGTAGTTTAGTCATTGTTTTCTTCAGCAAATACACTACAATCCGGCGTCCATGCCGGTGAACAAATCGCTAAAAAGTGCAAACTTTCAGTCGACTCATTAAAAATTTGATGCCACTGCTTAGGCTCAATCACAACAATATCACCAGGCTTGACGATTTTTTCGATTTCATCGACCACCATTCGCGCCTGACCCAATAAAATATAATAGCTTTCTTCAAACTTTGGATGATAATGTTTTTTCGATTGCTTACCCGCTAATAACTCAATATGCGCCACACTATAATTTTTTGCATTGCCGTGGGCAGCATCTAAAATTGGATAAATTAACTCGCCATGACCTTCGTCAAATACATCCGCTTGGTCTTTATTGCTAATAAACATGGCTAACCTCCAGATTGCTAGTATAAAATTAAAGTGAAGATGGCTGCAAGGACAAACAACCCACGCGCTGCAATGAAAAATTCGGCCACATTAAATTACCCTTAGGCAAGACGCGAGTAATAATCTTATAGCCAACCGAGTTTTTATTTTTCGGGCTTAGCATGGTTAATTTAATATGCTGATGACCACTGCGATTTTGCATATAGATCGGCAAATACCGCATACCACTAATCACAGTACCTTTGGGTGTTTTCGTAAAGCTTAAATATAAAATTACACTGGCACGATTTTTGGGCGTGCCTTGATAACTCACAAAGTTCCCTAATGAATAAGCAATAAAGGTTTCTCGGCCATCTTTGGTGCGATACTTTTGCATGGGCTGCAAGCAATGTGGATGCGTGCCAATTACCGCCATCGCGCCAGCATTTAACACTTGTTTTGCAAAACGGCGCTGATTAGCATTTGCCACTTGACTGTATTGCTTACCCCAATGCGGCGTGATGATAATTGCATCAACTTGATTACGCAGCTTATAAATTAAATTTAAAAGAGTTTGTCGGTCATGCTTGGCATAACAACGTAAAATTTGATGATGCTTATCTTTAATGCCATTGGTATGCACCGCACAACCAATAAAAGCGATTCTAAAATTCTGATGCTTTAAGATCGTTACCCAACTTCCCGAGCCATTGGCCAAACGCGCGCCAGTATATTTTAAGCCTACCGAATTTAATAATTTTATACTGCGATCTAAACCGATACTGTAGCGATCCAAACTGTGGTTATTCGCTAAATTAACAATATCAAAGCCGCTGGCTTTTAAATCACGCACCAAGTTTGGATGATAATTAAATAATGGAAAACTACTATAAACATGATTATCCCAGCGATGCCCCGGATCTTTAACCACCTTGCCATGCTTGCTCACACCTTCTGCCACTGGGCCTTCCAGGTTAGCAAAGGCTATATCCGCCCCTTGCACATAGAAAGTTGCCGCACGCCATAAATCCGCAAAACCCACTTTAGCGGCGCGCATCTGCAAGGGTTGATGCAATAAAATATCACCGACTGCCGCAACAACAATATTATGCCCCGGCGTACAGCGATCCGGAAATTTAATCAACTGCACCTTTGCTAGCGCAATGCACGGCAAACAAAGCAATAAGATAAGAATGCGTTTCATCATGGGTGATTAACCGTTAAATTTAAAATCCATTGCTGCAGAGCTTTGGTATTGTTGATATCACCCGAAAATAATTTTGCCGGTTTATAAATGGTATTCGGTTGATTTAATTCACTTTGCCAAACCCGCATGGGGAAATCCAAACTTGCATAAGTACTGGGTAATTTCTGTTGACGTAAATTCGAATAGGCACTGCTAGCGCCGGTAATATTGCCCACCACAGTGACATCTGGAAATGCTGAAAATGCATTCACAACCTGCATGCAACTACCACGACAACGTCCATCCACTACAATAAATACTCGACCATCGACTGGATTTTCTGCACGAACACTACCGGCCGAATGCGTCGCTGAAATCCCCACCAAGGGCATCTCTACTAAATTTTTATTTTCAGCTAGACCTTCTCGCAGCGCTTCAAGTAAAGAGTCGTAAGCGTGCGCAGTTAAACCCTGCTTTCCATAAATATCATTCACTTGTGGTATCAATCGACTTTGGAGAAAGTTTAAATTAGCTTTTGACACTCGCCAAAAGCTATTAAGTAATTCAATATGTTTGGCTTCGATAAAGCTAAAATATGCTTGACCATATAAATTCGCTAAAATCTTTTTTAGCCAAAGGCTATTACGACTACGATTGCCTCGCAAATCAAATACAATAGGATCGCGTTTACGCAAGCTTTTTAGCTTTTTCACAAACCCTGCTAAACGCGCTCTCGCCTCACTGGAGCTTGGGGTTAAGCTCGCAATACTAAACCACACCCCTTGATGACCCAATATCCCCATGCTGGTGATCGGCTGATAACTGTATGCCACTTTGGCAATATTAATTTCGCTGGGCATCGGCTGCCAAGTTAAATTGATATGATGACGCCTACCATCATAATAAAATACACAATTAATAATGGGCTCCGCCCATGGGTTACCGTCTTTCACCAATAAATACGGTGCACTCATTACCCAATCGGCACGCCAACCTTCCTCGCCATAAAAAGGTAATATGTTACGTTTAATCAATAAACTCGGCAGCAAGCCATCACAGCTTTCAAGACTTGCGTTAATCGGTGGCAAATCTTTAGCTTGGTTGTATTGGTAAGCCGTTTGACTGACTAAAAATTTATTCGCAAAATAGCGCAAGAAAAACCCGGGGTATTGATCTGCTTGCTTATCTTTAAGCTGCGAAAAATCAAATAATAGTTGCAACTGATCATCATGAAAACCATTAATATAATACCGCAACACATAAGCATAACTACGATAATCCTTAACTTTCAAAAGCCGTGAAACCGCTCGATTAAAACCCGTCTGCAGCCATTTTTGATCAACTGGATTTTTACGGTCTACTGCAATCGGCGTTTGCTGGCGAATAATTTTTTGAATCGCCACTAAATCCTGCTTGGCACGCACGCGCCACGGATTATCCTGATGCGCTGCTGCCAAAGCTGCAACCGTCAGATTAAATGCAAAAATGCCAACTAGAATGTTTAGATATCGCCGCATTCGCCATCCTTATTTGAAAAAAGTATACCATGCTTTACCCTGAGCGCCTCGACTCGTACAATACCCCCATGCAAAACCCAGATCAACAAAATATCTTTAGCGTCTCACAGCTCAATGCCTGTGCACGCAGTGCATTGGAAGAATCACTACAACAAGCCTGGATTATTGGCGAAATCTCCAACCTTGCTTGTCCAAGCTCTGGACATTTATATTTTTCTCTTAAAGATGAGCGCGCCCAAGTTCGCTGTGCTTTTTTCAAAGGCTCACAGCGCCGACTGGATTTTGATTTGGAAAATGGCCAACAAATACTGGTCCATGCCAGAGTCAGCTTATACGAAGCTCGCGGTGATTATCAATTAATCATCAATCAAGCTCAACTTGCCGGCAGTGGCGCCCTACAAATTGCCTTTGAAAGACTCAAAAATAAACTCGATAAAGCGGGCTTATTTGCCGATGCACATAAACTTGAGTTGCCTGAATTACCCCAACAAATCGGTGTAATTACCTCAGATACTGGCGCTGCCCTACAAGATATCTTGCGCGTTTTAAAACGCCGGTTTGCGTATATTCCCGTGATTATTTATCCGACCCAAGTTCAAGGTGAAACCGCCGCCGCACAAATTGTTAAACGCATTAAACAAGCCGACCAACGCCAAGAATGCGACGTATTAATTCTAGCGCGCGGTGGCGGCTCCCTTGAAGATTTATGGGCCTTTAACGAAGAAATCGTAGCTCACGCAATTTATGCCAGCAAAATCCCCATCGTCACCGGTATTGGCCACGAAGTCGATTTTACCATTGCCGATTTAGTTGCTGACTTGCGTGCTGCCACACCCTCGGCCGCTGCCGAATGCGCAAGCCCCGATCAAACTGAATGGCTGGAAGATTGCACTGCAATTTTTAACCGGCTTAAGCAATTAATTCACTACCAGTTAAAACACGCCACCACTCACTTAACTCAATTGCAAAAACGTTTACGCCATCCAGGGCAACGCTTGCAAGAGCAAGCCCAACATCTAGATCAACTCGAGCAAAACCTAAAACGCGTCTGGCAAACTCTGCTATTGAAAAAACACGCCAAACTTGAACAACTCAGTCGCGCCTTAAATGCAGTCAGTCCGTTGAATACCTTAAGTCGCGGCTATGCTATTTTAACCGATGAAAAAAATAAAATCATTCAACAAAAATCTGGACTGAAAATCGGCCAAAAGCTTAATGCCAAAATCGCCGATGCTGAACTAACCTGCGAAATAGTAAAAATTAAATAGCTTGAATAAAATATAAATACTCCGTCATCCTGCGACTTGATCGCGGGATCTAGACTATTATTATTTCCTGGATACCGCGGTCAAGCCGCGGTATGATGAGAACGATGCTGCGCATTAATCGTATGGATTGGCATCGCTTTTTAGTTGCAACAAAATCGGCACGCCAATTAAATTAAATCGTTTACGGAAAAAATTAACTAGATAACGCCGATAATCAGCTGGCAAAGCCTCAGTTTGTTTACCGTGGATGACTAACACCAATGGATCATGACCACCTAAATGCGCCAACCGCAACCGAATTCGGCGGCCGCGTACCATCGGCGGTTGATGTTGCTGCACCACTTGTTGCAAAGTTTTGGTTAATTCTGAAGTTGAAAATGTTTGACTTGATGCTTGATAGGCCTCAATAATCGCCGGGTAGAGTTTACCCACCCCACTGCCGTGTAAAGCCGAAATAAAATACCGCCTCGCAAAACTCACAAAATCTAAACGTTGATCAATTTGATCTTTAAATCGTTGTCGCGCCTCTTCACTCATACCATCCCATTTATTAAACGCTAATACCACAGCCTTACCTTCACTCATCACTAAATTCATTAACCGTAAATCTTGCTCAACTAGGCCCGCTTGCGCATCTAATAAAATAATCACTACTCGCGCGGCAATAATGGCTTGCATGGTTTTCACAAAAGAAAATTTTTCTACTGTCTCAGTCATTTTCGCACGCCGCCGAACACCGGCGGTATCGATTAAAGTATAATCTTGATTACGCCGAGTAAAGGGAATATAAATACTGTCGCGCGTCGTGCCCGGCCTGTCTAGCACAACAACTCTTTCTTCACCCAACAATCGATTAATTAAAGTAGATTTGCCCACGTTTGGCCGACCAATCACCGCTACTGCCAAACGATTATCTTCAAGCTCGGCTGCCATTTTTGATTTAACGCCCGCTAATAATTCAGCAAATAAATCATCCACTCCACGACCGCTTTTTGCCGCAACCGCTCGCGGCTCGCCAATACCTAATTCATGAAATTCACTGCAAACCAGCTCAGCTTGCTTACGGTCGGCTTTATTCACCAATAAAATTACCTTATCGACACAATTTCGTAATTTTTTTGCCACTGCACGATCAGCATTGGTTAAACCCATATCGGCGTCCACCATAAATAATAAATAATCCGCCTCACTCATGGCTTGTTCGGTCTGCAAATCAGTATGAGTAGCAATTTCAGGGTCATCAATTTCTTCCAGTCCGCCGGTATCAATCACAATAAAACGGCGCTCCCGATAATTACCTTCACCATATTGACGATCGCGGGTGACCCCCGGCATATCAGCCACAATTGCGGCGCGCGAACGGGTTAAATAATTAAATAAAGTTGATTTACCGACATTGGGTCGGCCGATGATAGCGAATACAGGTAGCATGATAAATATCCTAGAGCAGTTATACCTTTGGGTGCTTTTTTAAATATTTTAGTCAGGGGGGAACAGCTTTCCCCCCTGTGCCCCCAGTATACCTTTGGGTGCTTTTTTAAATATTTTAGTCAGGGGGGAACAGCTTTCCCCCCTGTGCCCCCCAGCGTGCAATAATACCTTTCAGGTATTATTTAGATTAATATATACTGGCTTCAGCAATAGCGCGTTCTAAAGTAAAGCAACGCTCCATTAGCGCCTTACCCACCACAGCACCGGCAACCCCAAGCCCAGATAAATCGCGTAAATGCTGTAAATTCGCCACTCCGCCCGATGCCTGAACGTTTAACTGCGGATAACGCTCGCAAAGCTCGCGATACAGCTTGATATTCGGCCCTTCCAAACTGCCATTAACACCGGTATCGGTACACAGCACATGCTTTAATGGCGTGTTTTCATACTGCGCCAATAAATCCCATAAGCTTAGGTTAGTCTCCTTCTGCCAACCATCAGTGGTCACATAAGGCACGTCGTCACGGTAACGCACATCGAAAGCCAAAGCAATCCGTTTCGGATCAAATTCTTTTAGCCAGCCAATGACTTTTTCTGGGTCTGTCGCTGCTAAACTACCAATTACCACTCGAGCAATACCATTTGCCAAAAGATTTACAACCTGCTTACTATTACGAACTCCACCGCCAGTTTGCACCAATAAACCCGTTTCCTGCTTAATTCTGGCAATCACCTTTAAGTGCCTAAATTCACCTTCACGCGCGCCATCTAAATCGATTACATGCAAAAACTCAGCGCCACGCGCCGCATAAGCTAGGGCAAGTGCTAGTGGATTAGCCCCATAAACCTGTACTTGGGTGAATTTACCCTGGTACAAACGTACGCAATGTCCATTATGTAAATCAATCGCCGGATAAATAATCATTGGCTTACAACCTTAATCCATTTAAAAGGAGTTGGCATAAAAACTAACACGTTGCACACTCGCTGCAAAGCAATTTCCATAGATGCTAGGTAAAAACTTTAATTTACCCCTTAACCCAAAGATTAAGATGAGATTAATTCTTATAAAAGGTTTGACGATAGACTAGAAATAAAGCAATCTTTGCCAGGTAAGTTAATCAAAAAGGTGCTTTTCACATTAACCTTTCATAACCCAGTAACACTTAACCCCAGATAAGGAACCCAACCCATGCGCAGCCCATGTCTTGATATCGAAAAAACGATTTTAAACGGTGATACTAAAACCTTAGAAAAGCAATTTAACGAGCTTGTTGGTAAGTTTGGCAAAGATAAAATACCCGATAGCCAAATCGCCTATTGGTTTTGGCTTTCAGTATTGGATAATCAGCCCAATGCACGATTTCAAGCGCCACGCAGTATTGTGACACGTACCGATAATAATACTTGTTTTTATTTTTTATTAAAGCAATTCCCTAAGAAAGCTATCACTGCAAAACTACAAGGCTCAGTTAATCTAGCTTCTGATTGCAACGGCACAATATATTCTAATCACTTCAAAAAATTAGAAAGCGGTGAAAACGGCCTTCCGGGCAAGAAATTTTGCTTTAAAATCTCTAACTCCATCCTCAAAGTGTGGCAAGGCTCCAGCGCTTTGCATTTTGCCGCTCAAGAAAATAATCCTTTGGCATTAAAAGCGATAGCAGAAACCGCAAACACAGAAGGTTTGGATTTACAGCCTTTTTTTGATCCAGAGAAAAGTTCGCATAATTATCTTGAACCTGCGCTTTCCCTAGCAATAATGAATCACTGTTGGCCCTGTGTTGCTTATTTATTGGCAATTGGCGCGAATCCACTTGCTACACAACAAGCTCAAGGCAAGTACACTGCTGTGTCACGATTTTTTACTAGATCCGTTGATGTAAATGACCGCCCGATAGAAAAAGACATCCTTATTCACTGGGAATTACTAGGTTTAGCCGCCAACCCACAACGCGCACAGGCCGCTGCAGTATTACTAGGTATGCTCGATCCAAACGAACTCGAAACCATAAAAAACTCTATTTCTGGTTGGTATGAGACGCAAATTAACGATGCTTCAAAAAGAAAAGAACCAAGCGCCAAATTAGAAATGCAATCACAGCTACTTGAACAGCTTGAATCAGATCCTGCGCTTTTTATTGTTATCGCATTGATTTTTAGATTGGGTTATGTGCTAGAAACCAAAGCCCTATTAGAACCACGACTAAAATACATCGCCGAAAAATGGATGACAGAAAATCAAACGCAAACAGGTAAAAGTGAAGAATATAAAATAGAATCATTGGTGCCTTTACAGAAACAAACTAAAAAGAATGTGGCTCAACATCTAAGAGACATGGGTTTGACGCTTAGCGATTTACAAATTGACACGGTTATCGAGGCATTATTAAATGATAAAGAGTTTGACATTAATCGAAGTCAATTTCCTATAACACGCGAAGCAGCACCAGGTAGACACAAGAAAGATAGCAAAGTACT
>JAHZKQ010000102.1 GCA_022600315.1 Gammaproteobacteria bacterium | reverse complement strand
TGACTTTGTCCTTATAAGCATTTAATAAATCACTGGTAGCAAAATAATTTGGCGAGGTCGCAATAATTTTATCAACCGAATTTAAAAATTTATGCATTAATGGTTTATAAAAATTTATTAATATTTTTTGCTTAATAATATCTGAATGGTAAGTTAAAATTGTTGGTTTTTTTATCCGACAAATAAAATGCACCATATCTGCAAATGGATTAGGAAGTGATAATGGATGATATCTGCACTGGCAGCTAATTTACGAAATTTTGCCAAGGCGGCAATCGAAAAACCCGTTGAAGCCAAAAAACAATCCTGCTTTACTTGCACCACTTTATAACCAGCAAGATCAATTTTCGCAGCAAATGGCTCGTCGGCTAACGATAAGACGGTATTGTCAACACCCAGCTTCGCTGTCGCTTGACACAAAGTATCAATAGAGACTTCAACACCTCCAATTGATGTTGGCCAGGCTGTTTTGTAAAAATGCAAAACCCGAATATTAACATTCCCTCCTTGAAAACCATGCACTTCCTTGCTTAAAAAATGGTGGCTATGGGTGGACTTGAACCACCGACTCCGGCATTATGAATGCCGTGCTCTAACCAACTGAGCTACATAGCCATTAGATTGATCTGGGATTTTCGACATTTCTCAAGCCAATGTCAAGCTTAGACGTTAAACCGAAATAAAATCACATCGCCGTCATTGACCACGTAATCCTTACCCTCAAGCCGCCACTTGCCCGCTTCCTTAGCGCCCTGTTCGCCTTGGTGGGCGATATAATCTGGATAGGCAATCACCTCGGCACGAATAAAACCACGCTCAAAATCCGTATGAATCACCCCGGCTGCTTGCGGTGCGGTCATGCCACGTTTAATTGTCCAAGCCCGAGCTTCTTTGGGGCCCGCCGTTAGGTAAGTTGATAAACCCAATAATTCATAACCCGTACGAATTACGCGATTTAGTCCAGGCTCTGTTAGATCCATGCTCGCCAAAAATTCAGCCTGCTCGTCATGATCAAGCTCGGCAATTTCGGCTTCAATCGAGGCGCAAATTGCCACAACCTTTGCCGATTCTTGCGCGGCATGTTTTTCAACCGCGGCTAATAAAGGGTTATCATGAAAACCCGTTTCATCAACATTCGCGATATATAAAGTTGGTTTGGCAGTTAAAAGCTGTAATTCGTGCACTAATGCACGCTCATGATCAGTTAAATTTAAGGCTCGTACAGGTTTTGCCGCATCAAGCTGCTCTCTTAATTTTTCTAATAATGCTTGTTTGACTTTAGCTTTTTTATCGCCGCTGCGTGCTTCACGAGATACTTTATTTAATGCCTTAGTCACAGTTTCCAAATCAGCTAATGCCAATTCGGTATTGATGACCTCAATATCAGCCAAAGGCTCAACCTTACCCGCAACATGTGTTACGTCGTCATCATGAAAACAACGCACCACATGCGCGATAGCTTGAGTTTCACGAATATTCGCCAAGAACTGATTCCCCAAGCCTTCGCCTTTGGAAGCGCCTTCAACTAAACCGGCAATATCTACAAACTGCATGGTGGTAGGAATGATTTGCTTGGAACCGGCAATAGCCGCAATTTGATCCAGCCTTGAGTCTGGCATTGGCACCACACCCACGTTAGGCTCGATGGTACAAAATGGATAATTTGCCGCATCAATGCCCGCTTTAGTTAGCGCATTAAATAAGGTTGATTTACCAACATTTGGTAAGCCAACTATGCCACATTTAAACCCCATCTCAATACAATCCTCGTGATAACTGGATGCACAATATAATGCAATGTGAGTCCAGCATCAATCGCTATGCAAATCGCGGAAGGCGCGTTCAAGCTCACCGCCCATTAAGTCCGGCACTACTCGTAAAGCTTCATCGATGGATTGCAAGATTGAAGCTTTATCATCACTGGACGGCTTACCCAATACATAAGGTGTCACTCGATCTTTATGGCCTGGATGGCCAATCCCAATACGCAGTCGAAGAAAATCTTTTGAGCCAAGGTGGCTTATAATATCCCTTAAGCCATTATGACCACCATGACCGCCGCTTTTTTTGATTCGAACAGTGCCGGCAGGAAAATCGAGCTCATCATGTGCAATTAAAATCCTCTCCACTGGAATTTTATAAAAGCGCGCCAATGCGGCCACGGCACGACCGCTTTCATTCATATAGGTTGTTGGGATGGCCAGCCAACAAGCCTCACCATTTTGGTTGAGTTTAGCAGCGCTGGCATGAAATTTATTTTCTGATTTAAGCTTTAAAGATTCTTGGCGTGCCAAGGCATCAACATACCAAGCACCAACATTATGGCGCGTTGGCGCATACTGCGAACCAGGGTTCCCAAGACCAACCATTAAACCCACATTTGGCAAACGCTATTCCTTTTCTTGCTTATCACCTTCAGCGGCTTTTGGCTCTGCTTCAGCTTCAGGCTTCTTGTCACCTTCGCCGCCTTCGGCCGCTTTTGCTTCTTCACCACCGGTCGCTTCTGCAGATTCTGCAGCCGCCGCTTCAGCTGCTGCTGCTTCTTCGGCTTCGGCTTCAAGATCGGCTTTAGTGACTTTCGGCTCATGAACATTCACTACCGCCTGGTCATGCTCTTCATCAAGCTCGGCAATGGTTAATTCAACATTTGGCGGTAATTTAATTTGGGAAATATGTAATGATTGATTCATTTCTAACTGACTAATATCCAGCTCAAGAAACTCTGGCAAATTAGCCGGCAAACAACGCACCTCAATTTCATTAATGAGCTTAGAAACCACGCCACCAGCTTTAACGCCTGGGGCATCTTCCTCACCCGGAAAGTGGATTGGCACCATCATGGTTAGTTTCTCTTTGGCTTTAATTCGTAAAAAGTCGACATGTTGAATACGTGGCTTGGTTGAATGGCGCTGCAAATCTTTCAACACCACTTGCTCGCTAGACCCATCGATATTAAGCGTTAAAATATGCGAATAAAATGCCTCGTTTTCTAGTGCATGTAAGATTTCATTGTGGTTTAGGGCAATAGTATGCGGATCTTTTCCCGCACCATAAATAATTGCCGGCACTTGATCAAGGTGACGGATCCGCCGTGCGTTGGCTTTACCATATTGATTTCTATTTGTGGCGGTTAATTCAAATGAGACATCAGACATCGGACTTCTCCATCAAAAAATAAATGATGGATGAATTTTACCGCGTTTCTAAGGTGCAAGCTAGTTTTGTTAAATGACACGCAAAAAAAACGCCCACACAAGTGCGGGCGTTAAACTGAATTACTTCAATAATTAGAAATTAAAGAAGTAGTTGGCACCGAAGTTAACGGCATTCCAGAAGCCGTCTAAGCCGGTCCAAGATAACATGTGGTATTCAGCATACACAGTCATGTCATCCATAACGTGATAGCTTAAACCAGCAATACCCTGGTAAGCAAATTCATTGCTTTGGCCCATTTGTGCGTTAGCAACAGCGTTAAAGTTAGTAAAGTTACCGCTGTACCTTAGGAACCAACCAACACCTACACCGACGTATGGATGTAGATGATAAACAATAGCGTTAGCATCGTAATATACGTTACCCATTAACGTATGAAACGAAACTGTTCTGCTATTGAATGCACCTGCTGCACGGCCAAGAGTAGTCGTGCTATGACGCCAGTAGTTGTACGCAATTTCAGCGCGCATATGTGGGTTCCAACGATAACCAACGTGACCACCTACGTCAAAACCTGTTGCCAAGTTGACAGTGTTGTTGGCAGAGCTAGTGAATGATGGACCAATTTCAGCACCCGCATAAAATGCAGACATATGCGGCGGTGGTGCCATATGGTCTGGACCACCCGCAATAGCGGCGCCAGCTAACGTTAAACCAGCTACAAGTGTAGCGCTCTTCAGTAGTTTATTCATGATAATAACTCTCCTTATCTATTAAATTCCATCGTGCTTAACATAAGCACCACCATGAATTTAAATGTTCAATGTCTGCCAAGAGGGGCAAAGCAAACATGATTGTATAGTACTATAAATATTTTAACATGTCTAAAACTTTTGAATTTCTAATAACATACTTCGTTTTAGTTAATGTTTGCCATTGGGAATCATTGATAACGCAGTAAGTTTTACGGGCCCGGAT
>JAHZKQ010000101.1 GCA_022600315.1 Gammaproteobacteria bacterium | reverse complement strand
TGTTTGTAAAATCTCTCTGAGCTGTTCTTCAACTTTAGCCCAATTGGCATAATTTTCATGATCACCACTACGCTCTTGCAGGATGTATGAAGCGGGCATTTGATTGTTATCAAGTTGATACCATTGATCTAATAAAGCTTGATCTTCTTTTTTAACAACCTTAGACAATATTGTCTTGTATTCATCTTCCTCAATGGCATAGGGGCAAGGCACCCAGCCGTAGCGATCACCCGCCATGATTAAAAAGTTAGGATGGGGCTGTAGTTTAGAGGCATGCACCTCGTTGATGCACAATTCTAACGTCTTTTGGTCTAACTGTGCTTCATTACTAACGCCCCATCTAAGATCAATCGGCTGGAAGGTGTAGCCTTTGTTGAGTTCTGCACAATAGCGCTTTATCTCAGGGAATACGTAGGTTTGTAACAACCTTCTCTCTTCATTAAAGTCAGAGAAAGTTGAGCTAATGAATAGACGGAAGGTTTTTGATTGCATGGTGGTTTGTTGTTATTTATTGTTAGTAGTTGTAAGTTGATTAAATGCTATGTTCCAAGAATTTATATCTTCCACATAGTAATCAATCTTGAAATCCTTAGCTTTTGGCAACTTTTCAAGGCTGGAAGTGTTAATCAAACATGGGTGTAGTTTATGCTCTTTATCTTTATCGTAAATATCGCTGTGTTTCCAGCCATTAATATAATGATAAGCATTCCATCTTCTGTGCTCCATATCAATCATTCTTTGTTGCATATCAGATAATTCATTAAATTTATAATGCTCGGCTTTTTGTTTCTTGAGTGATACGGCTTCTTCAACCGCCTCTTGACCATTCTTTGTTATTAATTTTTTAATGACTTCTGCTTTAATAATTTCATGATCAGCAGGTGCGTAATTCTTATCTTTTTCATGAAAAGATAAACCCTCCCATTCTCCACCCCACATCTCATGTAATTGCTTAGCTTTGTCATTTAAGTCCACGCCTTTAATATCTTCAATAGTGGTTTGCTCAAACTTTATGATGTCTATACCATTGTAATTACACCTTAAATCATCATCCTCTTTTAATTGAACTGCAAAAGGAATGGATTTACCATCCAGGTTTTTATTTTGATGAAGTTTTGTGGTCATGTCTTGTAGCATTAACTGCGTTGTATTATCATCGCCAAGACAAATAGCAACATAGGTTGCATCAAAGTTGTCAAGTATGCGTTGATCAAAATCCTTAGACTCAATATTCATTAATACAAACTCCAGCTCTAAGTCTGCTATTGGCTCATAGTTATAGTATTTCTTAAATGCATCAAAAGCTGCTTTTGATTGGTCAACAATGGTAATCTTTAATGAATTTCCATTGTAAAAATGACCTAGTTTAATTGCCTCAAGTGTCACTGATTGGCCATAATTACCAAAGCCGATAACCAGTAGGTGTACTTGTTCATTATTATCATCGAACGTGTTAACTCCAGTTGTTAAACACTTACCTTGGAATAGTTTTCTTGTGGCGGTCAATGAGTTGTTAAAAAATGAAACGTTGTCTTTATTGCTTGCGATACTCATGGTGGCGTAGTCCTCAACATTAGCATAAATTTTTATTTTTCTATCTTTAATATATTCATTAACCCTGTTAGCAATAGCTATATTTTTACTGTCAGATCCATCTGACACAATAACAAATTCACATGTTTTAATGCCTGCCTTGTTCCAGGTTTCAAGACTATTGTCCGCATTAATAAAATAGATGCCTTTACTACTATACTGAGATAAAGCCTCATCTGTCATGCCAGAATCACTAATAACAATCACATGCGGGGTTTCATCAACACCAAATATACCACTGATATCTAAATTATTATCACCACAAACAACAATATGCTTTTCGTATGAAGATGCAATTGATTTAATTGTAAGTTGGTATAAAAAATCCCTAAGCAACACAAAGATAACGGTTGATGCTAACGTTATTATCCACAATATCTTGCCGGTTAAGATCCAGCCATTATCACCCTCTGGAAGGTCTGCAAAAGAAAGTGACAATCCAGAAATAACATCCCACTTTTGAAATCCATCAAGACTAAATCCATATACACTCACAATCCAACTCAAAGAAGCGATAAACAGAAATGACTTAGTTTTGTTTTCTTGAGTCTTTAAAAAAAGAAAGTTTAATAATTTAAATATTTTATTCATGATAATTTATATAAGGTAGATTTTGTTTACAAAGGTGAAGCTTTTAATTGATAAGCATCAATTATAATAATAATTCTATCTTTTACACTTCATAATATGTCTAATATTATTAATTGTCATTAATAACAACACATGAATGACCAGCAATTAGTTTTTACCTTAATCGCCACACTGTTTGTGTTTTTTGCTTACAATCGTTTTCGTTATGATGTGGTGGCTTTCGGCGCTTTGGCGATAGCCAGTATTATTGGCGTTGTGCCAAAGGAAGAGGTGTTTTCTGGGTTTGGCCACCCTGCTGTGATTATTGTAGCCCTGGTGTTGGTTGTTGGTCGTGGTTTGGTTTATGCTGGTGTTGTAGAATTAATTACGCAAAATTTATCCAAATTTATTAGCGGCATTGGCTCGCAAATTACCGTAATGGGTAGTGCCGCCGCCCTACTTTCTAGTGTGATTAACAACATTGCAGCACTGGCGATTTTGATGCCGTCAGATATTCAGCTTAATAAAAAAGCTAAACGCAACCCCGCTTTAACACTGATGCCGCTTTCATTTGCTTCAATATTAGGTGGCATGGTTACCATGATTGGTACCGCACCCAATGTCGTGATTGCCACGTATCGAGGCGAAACACTGGGTACGCCTTACACAATGTTTGATTTCGCTTACGTGGGTTTGGTGGTTGCTATTGCCGGTGTTGCATTTATTGCGCTGATTGGTTGGCGTTTTATTCCTAGTACTGCTGGTAATCAAAAATCTTCAAATGATTTTGAGGAAATCAAATACGTTGCTAATGCAAGATTGGTTGACGACTCAAGCATTCTTGGAAAGAGACTTAATGAGCTTTGTAAATTATGCGACGAAGCCAGTGTGTATATTCTGGGCGTAATGAGAGATGGCGAGTTACTCGAAGGCTCTAGAAATAATCTATTACTCAAGTCTGGTGATTTGCTAGTACTCGAGGGTGGCGCTCATAATATCGATCAGTTTATTGTTAGCACCAAAACCAAGCACACCACTGCAGGTGATCGTGAAAAAGAAATAGGCCGACAATCTCTAGCCGAAATAGTTGTACCGCCAGACTCAATGATTGTTGGAAAAACGGCAGTTACTTTAGGGCTTTTAAGTCATAAAAATACTGCCCTACTGGGTATTTCTCGTCATGGTGAAAGTATCATTGATCACGTTAGAAAGGCCCCAATTAAGGCAGGCGATGTTCTGCTGATTCATGGCAATAGTGATGATATTGGTGATGTTATTGAGTGGTTAGAATGTTTGCCTTTAGCTCAACGTGGTTTAGAAATACCTGATCGTAAAAAAGCCTGGCAAGCGATAGCATTATTTGCACTAGCCATTATTACTTCTAGTTTGGGATATGTCTATTTACCAGTGGCCTTATCTGTAGTGATTTTGCTATATTTAGCCTTAGACATCGTGCCCACACGAGAAGCGTACAAATCTATTAGTTGGCCAATTTTAATTTTATTGGGCTCGTTAATACCCATTGGTAATGCGCTAAATGACACCGGTGGTGCGGCAACTATCGCTAGTGCAATTACCAGCCTTACCGAAGGCTACTCACCAGTGGTTATTTTGGCGCTATTAATGATTATCACAATGACATTATCTGATGTACTTAATAATGTCGTTACTGTGCTTATTGCAGCGCCAATTGCAGTGGGGCTTGCACAGCAATTAGGCGTTAATCCTGATTCGTTTTTAATGGCGGTAGCCGTTGGTGCTTCATGTGCATTTTTAACGCCAATTGGCCATCAAAATAATTCATTAATTTTAGGCCCTGGTGGCTATAAGTTTGGCGACTATTGGCGATTAGGCCTACCCCTTGAGATTGTTGTTGTCTTGACAGGCGTGCCTGCTATTTTGTTTTTCTGGCCATTGTAAATAATGTTGATTAATTGCGATCTTGGGGAGTGTTTAACACCCAACCCTGATACTGATATAATGCCACTAATTAACATGGCGAATATCGCTTGTGGTAGGCATGTGGGTGATGACAAAAGCATGGTTAATACCATTCAACTTGCGAAACAGAATAATGTCAAAATCGGGGCGCATCCTAGCTATGCTGATAAGGCAAATTTTGGCCGAATTAGTCATGATTTAAGTGCTGAGGATTTGCATTATTTGATTTATGATCAGGTGGTTTATTTTCAAACACTTTGTCATCAGCAAGGCGCCAAGCTTGAATACATTAAGCCTCATGGTGC
>JAHZKQ010000100.1 GCA_022600315.1 Gammaproteobacteria bacterium | reverse complement strand
GGACACCGACGAACTCGAAGCGCGGCGCGCATTTGATAATGAGCAGTTAGATTTTGTCGGTGATATTGAGCAGTCTAAATTTTCTGACCCACCATTTTATAGTTATGCAATTATTTATATTTTATTATTATTTTTGGTGGTGGGGATTATTTGGGCTTATTTTGCTAATTTACAAGAGTCAACTATTGTCCCAGGCCGTGTAATTCCATCCTCAAAAGTAAAAGATATTCAAAACTTGGAGGGCGGTATACTGGCTAAGCTCTATGTCAAAGAAGGCCAGGTAGTTGATAAAGGGCAAATATTAGCAAAATTAGATGACACGACATTCTCCTCGCAATATAAAGATTCACAAATACGTTATTTAGCTTTGTTGGCCAGTATTGCTAGATTACGTGCAGAGGCTGCGGGTAAAGTCAAAATTAAATTTCCACAGGCAGTGTTGGCTGATAAAAAATTAGTTAGCAATGAGCAAGAGCTTTTTAACTCACGGCAAAAATCTTTGCAAGAAAAATTAGCCACCTTGGATCGAAGTTATCAATTAGCATTAAAGGAATTGCGAGTAATTGAGCCACTAGTTAAAAAACGTTTATTGTCGCAGATTGATTTATTGAAAAACCAGCGTGAAGTGAATAAATTAAAAGGTGCACTAGATGCTGAGCGAAATAAATTTCGTGAAAAGGCGCGTACCGATTTAAATGAAGATTTAGAAGAGCGCAATCGTTTAATTGAGACTTTGCGTAGTCTAAAAGATCGCATGCAACGTACTGAGCTAAATTCCCCCGTACATGGCATTGTCAAACAAATTCAGATTAATACCATTGGCGGCGTGATTCAACCGGGTATGGTGATTATGGAAATTGTGCCGATTGAAGATTCCTTGTTGATTGAGGCGCAGGTTCGTCCACAAGATATCGCTTTTATTCGTCCAGGGCAGGAGGCTACCGTTAAAATCACTGCTTATGACTTTACTGTTTATGGCTCATTGGAAGGCAAGGTAACTCATATTAGCGCGGATTCAACACTGGATAAAGAAGGTCAAAGTTACTTTGAAGTTTGGATTCGCACTAAACGTAATTATCTGGGCAGTGCTGATAAGAAGCTGCCGATCATCCCTGGCATGACAGCGCAAATTCATATTATTACTGGGCAAAAAACGGTATTGAATTATTTACTTAAGCCATTGCTAAAAGCCAGACATGAAGCCTTGCGGGAACGTTGATGGCTGAATTATTTAGACAGTTACGCCAAAAAATATTGCCAATTCTTTTATCGTTATTGTTATTGTTAATCGCTTTGTGGATTGAGTTAACCCCAAATCATTATGTGCGTTTGTTTGTTAATCGCGTAAGTTATTTAGTTTATGATATAAGACTAAATCTTGCGCTTGATCAATCCATTGGTGCGCATCCGCAAATTGTTATTGTTGATATTGATGAAAAAAGTCTCTCCAAGCTTGGCCATTGGCCATGGCCGCGCAAAACAATTTCAAGACTAGTGCAAGCTATTCGTGAGCGAGGCGCTTTAGTGGTTGCCTTTGATGTAGTTTTTTCTGAGCCAGAGGCTAATATCGCTAATACTCTTGCGAGGAATTTGGATCAACGACAAATAGTTGATAATAATTTTATTTATCAACTTAAAAAATTTGAGCCTTTATTTGCTGGCGATCTTATTCTTAGTGGTGCTTTGCGAGCTGAAGATAATATTTTAAGTTTCTTTTTTCATCGTGATGCAAATATTCAACGTGGTTGGCTGCCCAAAAACACTATTGATATTGGTAAAATTGACCCAGAGGCAACCTCATTAATTTCAATGCCAGGCTATACCGCTAATATTTCAGTCTTGCATAAGCGAGGCGTGAATGCAGGTTTTATTAATACTTTTGTCGATAAAGATGGTGTGTTAAGGCGAGCGCCATTAGTGATGCGCTTTGGCAGTAAAGCTTATCCATCTTTGGCATTGGCAGCGGCAAAGCTCTACTTATTGGCCGATAAGATAACCCTGCATTTTACTGACATTAAAGGCAAGAAAGTTATTGAAGCGCTTTCATTAGACAAACAGTATATTGCGACAGATGAGCATGGCCAGATTGGAGTGCCTTTTAAAGGTGGTAAACAGCGTTATAAATATTATTCTGCGGTAGATATACTGCAGGGAAAGCTTAAGCGGGGAGCCTTAAAAAATAAATTAGTCTTTGTTGGTTCTTCGGCAATTGGTTTGGCTGATTTGGTGCCAACGCCTATTCATGTAAAGTATCCAGGGGTGCAGGTGCATGCTGATATTGCAGCAGGAATTTTAGCGAACTTCTTTCCTTTTAAGCCAACTTGGGCGGCGGCAGCAGAGGTGGTAAGTATTGTTTTCTTTGGTCTATTGCTTGCCTTTATTTTACCGTGGCTGCGTATTCAATCGTTATTTATAGTGATATTTATAGCATTTTCTAGTCTGACTGTCATTGATATTTGGTTGTGGAGCAGTATGGGTTATATTTTAAGCTTTGCAGTTACTATTTTATTAATTTTTGCTTTAGCATTACTTAATTTTATCTATGGCTTTTTCTTTGAGGGTAGGCGGCATAAAGTTTTAATTAACACGTTTAGCCATTATGTGCCGCCAGCGTATCTTGATAAGATTAGCGAAGATCCTGAGGCTTATGGTTTTGAGGGCAAGACCCAAACCTTAAGTTTATTATTTGCTGATATTCGCGATTTTACTAGCATCTCTGAGACCTTAAGCGCAGATCAGATTAAGTACATGTTGAATTATTATCTTACTGTTATGACTGATATTTTAATCCAGCATAATGCGACGATTGATAAGTACGTGGGAGATATGGTGATTGCATTTTGGGGTGCGCCGGTTGCTGATGAGGAACATAAAATTCGGGCATTAAATGCTGCACTAGCAATGCGGGCGGCTTTACCTAAAATTTCCGCACATTTTTCTGAACAGTCTTTACCTAAATTTCATATTGGCATTGGTTTGCATAGTGGTTTGGTTAATGTTGGTGATATGGGGTCTAAGTTTCGTCGGGCCTATACCGTTATCGGTGATACAGTGAATTTAACTTCACGCCTCGAATCACTGACCCGTTACTATAAGGTGGATATTATCGTCAGTGAAGCGATTGTTATGGATAATCCAGATTATTTATTTCGAAAACTAGGCAGAGTGCGTGTGAAGGGTCGTAAAGAAGTGAATGATATTTATGAGTTGCTAGGGAATAAAGTGGATGCGCGTGGGAATCAATTTGCAGAGCTCACTAGCTATCATGATGCGCTGGAGCTTTATTATGCTAAGCAATGG
>JAHZKQ010000099.1 GCA_022600315.1 Gammaproteobacteria bacterium | reverse complement strand
GGCCAGAATACCCAGATTGTTTATATTGCTAAAAATAATAGTTCGCACTCCATGACTGTACAAGCCGTGCCAAGTGTGGCACCAGGATTAGCAGCTAGCCATCTAAAGAAAACAGAATGTTTTTGTTTTACTCAACAAACCTTAAAGGCACACACCAGCATGAAGATGCCATTGATTTTTCATCTGGATAATTTATTACCGAAAAACATTAAAGAAGTGACCCTGTCTTACACTTTATTTAAAGCGAAAGGCAAGGCGACCGGCAGGCGAACCGGGCGGATTTAGGTCTTCGGGGCCGGGTCTTTTATTATAAGGTTTTGCGAAATAAAACCTTATAATAAAAGACCTGACCCCGAAAACTGCTAGTGACATTTTAAGTAGACCTGCTAATATACGGACTGCTTTTGAAAAGGATATACAACCATGGCTCATCACCAATCCGACGGATCCTACTATTTACCAGAACCTAGCCATTGGCCGATTGTCGGCTCCATTGCTTTATTTTGCACCCTCACTGGGTTTGCAAACTGGCTGCACCATAATGCCATTGGGCCTTACCTGTTCTTTGCTGGTGCCCTAATTATGGCTTACATGCTATTTGGCTGGTTTGGCACTGTCATCAAAGAAAATCGAGCAGGACTCTTAAGCGGCAAACAAGTTGATCACTCATTTCGCTGGGGTATGTGTTGGTTTATTTTTTCTGAAGTGATGTTTTTTGGCGCATTTTTTGGTGCCTTGTTTTATGCGCGCATGTTTGCTGTACCTTGGCTTGGCGGCGAGGGTCACGGCGCAATGACGCATTTATTATTGTGGCCAGGCTTTCACGCAACTTGGCCATTATTAAAAACACCTAACCCGGCAAGCTTCCATGGTCCAAAAGGCGTGATGGAAACTTGGGGAATTCCAGCAATTAACACTCTAATACTACTATCAAGTGGTGCCACGGTAACAGTTGCTCATTGGGCAGTGATAAAAAATCGGCGCAAACGCATGCTGACTTTCCAATTAATTACCGCACTACTGGGTATTGCTTTCCTATCTATGCAAGCTCATGAGTATTGGCTGGCCTACACCACTAAAGGTTTAAAATTAACCTCAGGGATTTACGGCACCACATTCTTTATGTTGACTGGCTTTCACGCTGCTCATGTCACCATTGGAACAATTGGTTTATTTGTGATCTGGTATCGCATGCTACGCCGAGATTTTAATTCCGAAAACCACTTTGGCTTCGAAGCCATATCTTGGTATTGGCACTTTGTGGACGTAGTCTGGCTGTTCTTATTTATATTCGTCTACTGGCTATAAGGCCTAGTGCATTGACATTGATTTGCTGCAACGCCGGATAACTTTCGCCTGCACACGATCATAAATAAAGGCTCTAGAATTAGCATTCGAAGTATCGATAAAATCGAATAGAATCCGGGTCAGCTTATTAAGATCATCTGAAGACTTTTCAAAGAGTAGCTCGGTTTGATCATACATGTTGATTGTGTAGCGCATATTCCACCTCCCTGTGACAATCCATCTATATTACATGATTATTAGGTCAATTTAAAGTCAGATCGTAAAATTATTGACTCCTCAACCTTTAGGAAAGTGTATACAAACCGGCAAACACTATAAATAGGGACTTATCGCTAACTTACCTAACCATCATCCGCAATGCGTATGGGATTAGACTTTAGACCTGGGCCACAGCTTCAGTAGCCTGCGCGCTACGATAGCGATGAAATAAGTTGACTAAATCAACCACCGTGCGAGCTTGCAGTTTTTTCATGGCATTGCCTCGATGCAATTCCACGGTTTTACATGAAATATGCATCTCTTGTGCAATAACTTTATTGATTTTACCTGCCAATACATGCTGCACCACTTCAAACTCACGTGGCGTTAAACGCCCAACTTTAGCTTGCAACAATTGGTATTCCTGCTGCGTACCACGACGTCTTTCATCTTCCGATAACGCTTTATTTACCAAATCTAATAATTTCTGGTCATTAAAAGGTTTTACCAGAAAATCCATCGCTCCAGCTTTAATTGCTCTAATCGCAATTGGCACATCAATATGGGCAGTAATAAAGATAATGGGTATCTGACAACCGCGCTGTAATAACCGTTCTTGTAACTGAATACCGCTGACATCAGGTAAGCGTACGTCACTAATCAAACAACCCTGCTGATCCGGGGTATAAAACTCTAAAAATTCGTTTGCTGTCGCAAAAACTTTAACAGGTTTATTAATAGAATCTAATAACCATATAATTGATTTACGAACGTCAATATCGTCGTCAACTACAAACACAGTCGGTCCACTATCCATGTTACAACTCCTTACATTTAGCCAATAATTCGGGGCTATTCTAGCCGATCCAAGAGAATGATGCGAGCAGATATCTTAAAAAAATTAAGTTTTATTAAAAATCACCATTTGCTTTTCATGCGCCTCTAATTTAGTATCGAGGCTAATTGATTTTATACGGTAGTAGCACAGTAAAAACCTAGAAGGCATACTTATATTTATAAGTATTAACCGATAAAAAGGCATCCATGGAACATTATATTAGCCCGAAATATAAAGAGACCTATGAAAG
>JAHZKQ010000098.1 GCA_022600315.1 Gammaproteobacteria bacterium | reverse complement strand
TGTCCAACAGGAAAAGAACCGTTAAATATTACACTGCTGACTAATACACTCCCGTCACCAAAATCTGTCCAGTAGTCATGCGTCGGAAATCCATCCTGATAAAGATCCCCACCTAAAGTCTGTTGTTTCACAACAAGACTGGCAGGTGTTTTTTCACCAATACCTACAAATAGTTTTGTCTGCACTTTAGAGGGATCACCACTCATCGCTTCAGCAGGCGCTTTAAACACATAAGGCACACCTGAAGAATCAACACATCCACCCGACTGATAACAAGGCTTTACATTTAACGCTTTAAGAAAAGCATTTTCTTCTTTTTCAATAGGAGTGGAGCGCCCATTCTGATCCAACAACGCATGATCGTAAGTAGCCAATAAACTATGGGCAGCAGGACCATATTCATGTAAAAAATGATACACCGCTTCAGTGTCACACGAATTCGGAACCCAAGAACCAACATTAAAATCACAAAGTTTCTCATCAAGTATATTTTCGCCCAAATAAGACAGCGTATTCGTATAAAAATATTTTGCAATCCCAAACCATGAACCATCAGGATTTCCATTTGCCTTATCTCCAGCAATAGGATCCCCACCCTCCCAAATAAAATAAAGTGTGCTTGATCCTTCATTAGGCGTACCTACAATGGCTAACTTACGAACATCATTGCCATAGTTAAACGATTGAATATAAGACCGAGCGACTAATCCCCCCATGCTATGCGCAATAATATCCACCTGATCTTTTCCAGATTCTTTTTTAATATAGTCAATCCACGGCTTCAAATAGAGATCTCGGATATCTGGTACCGACAGTGTCCAATGATAGGGGACATCAATCAACGTACAGTCTTCTTTATACCCTTGGTCTTTGAGTAAATTTTTAATGGTGTTCCAACCCGCCGCATTTACAGGATTTAGTAGCGATAATTTATGCGCATTCCATGCGGTAGGTTTTTTAGATAATCGAGGATAAATCCAACCGCTTTCTTTAGATCCCATAATCCCTGGTACCAATAAAACTGGCGCTTCGATATTTTCAAAATCAGTTTCAGTACACGCAAGACCTAATTCAACGTTACAGCTAACTTGAGCACCTTCTTCTGTTTCTACTATCTGAATAATCGTTTGATAACCTGATTTTTGTATTTTCAAATAAAGTTCGGTTGGAACAACATGCATCACTTGATATTGCCCATCTGGGTTAGTCGTTATTTCATAAATCGGCTTTGCTCCTTTATTTGGATCACTTAAATAAATCTTAACCGTAACATTGGCAATCGCCACTTGATTGCTATCAATGACTACTCCCATTAACGTTGCATCATCAGGAATTACGCCTTGATCATTCACCACATCAAAGGCATTACTCATACCGTAATGCGTGGTTGAATGTGCATCCACCCACTGTAAATTCAATTGCGTATTTTTACCAATAAAATACACCGTCACATTACCAAACCACTTCCCATTCACCATACTAATCCACCGGGGAAATACAGGCCCCCGCTTACTAAATAAATTCACTCGACTATTAAAATTAGTATCTTTGGTACTGATGGCAACAGGAAATGGTACACGAATGGTTTGTGAACATTTAATTTCGGAAAATGTAATTTGCAAGGGTTTTGAACGTATACTGGGATACGTATCTCCTTCATTAATTTCCCAAATCGACGCAAAATTCCAGCCCTGATAAGTCGCTTGTTTAGTCATGTCAGCTGTGGTTTTTGGTGTGCCTCTTCCCGTATCTTTTTGACCGGAAGTCGTCGTGTCGTAATAAGAATTAGATACAGAACCCGCATTCACTTTAGCAACGAGCCCACCAGCCACACCAGTGGTAGACACTTTACCAACGGAGTAAGCGTGAGTGACTTGACCATCCACTGTACCAACAAGCCCTCCCGCTACTGGACCCGACGCTGCTCCCAACGCATAGCAATTACTAATCACCCCATTACCACGATGCCAACCTACCAAACCACCGACATTATAAGGCCCTTTCACAGGACCTGTCGCATAAGAATTGCGAATACCTCTATCATTATTGCCAACTAAACCCCCAACATAACCATCATTAAAAGGACTCTGGACCGCACTGCTTGAATGAGAACCAATTACCGTACCCGCATTATTCGCACCTAATAGTCCACCGGTCGTACCATATCCTTCGACTGTACCGCTTGAAGAACTCTCCAAAATCGTGCCGTCATTCACTCCAACTAACCCACCAACTTTTTGAGCCGATGGCGCTTGAACAACCGCATTAACATGACAATTTGAAACAATCCCTGCTGCCTGAATCCAACCAACAAACCCGCCAACCATATCATTATGACCGCCTAAAACCGTGGCGTTGGTTAGCACAACATTCATCACTCGTGCTTGATTAGTAATAATAGAGAAAAAGCCAATAAAGTTTTCATTTGGCCTCTTGACATATAAATTACCAATTGAATAACCATCACCATTTAAAATACCGGTGAATTTCCCAACAGGATTAAAACCTGCCCCTGTATTCCATGTCCTAGTTGCCGTACAGTCAATATCACCAACCAATTGATACTGTCCTGCTAAATTCGTCTGAATATTTTGTAATTGCTGACAATTAGAAATAGTTGCCACTTGACTTGTATCGTAAGAAGAACGAGTTGTGGGTAATGCGAAAGCACTACTTATCTGAAGTCCTAGCATCAACGTAAATGTTTCAAAAGGCTTATGTGAAGCTGATCTTGAGGATTTGTAAATAGTCTGTAGTAAAATTGCAGCAAGTTTACCAACTTTTGTCTTTATAGTATTCGTTTTCTCTAATGAAGCCGTTAATTTCGTATCTAAAGCAATCAAGTCTTGCTGCAAGCATTTAAATAGACTTGATTCCACGGTTAACTTAAAACTTCCCCAAAGATATTCATACACAACATATTTTTTAAGCGAGTTAAAATATCGAGAGTTAAAATAATTCTTAACCGCATACAAACACTTTCTTGCTAAGCGTACTGATAAATGACTCAATGACTTTAATGTTTTTAGAAGTAATTCACTTTGCTTATTCCAGCCATCCAATTCATTCCATTCCGGGGATAACAGCAAATGTAAAATTTCCAAACCAGCAGATTTAAGCTCTTTTGATTTTGGCCAATCTCTTAAAAAATAACGACCTGCTTCTCCGTACAAATCCATATACTTCATTGCCACCTCCTTTTAGCACTTAAGCTAATTGTCCTTTTCAAAAAAGTGAAAAATTATTTTAAAATCTCACTGCATAGCATGCTTCCCATTTTGCTATTGAAAAATATTCGTGCCGATAAATTCTTTTCAACGACCAATGGTTTAACTACTGTGCTATCGTTTCAAATAAAATCTGGAGCAAGCCTATCAATATTATTATTTTTTAACAATGGTGGTTATCCCTAGCGATTTTAAATTGCTTAATGATAATTTTAATTAATAAAATATGATTTAATAGTGAAAAATATCCAGTAGATCTAGTAGATATTTTATAAAAACCCATTGCCAACTCTTTTAATCCACAATCGCTTAAGTCAATTCTTAGTTTCAAATGAATTTTAAGATAACTAGTCATGAGTGATGCGGACCGCTAGGAGATGGTGATTGATTAGCAGATAATGATGACGCTATTTTTCTTTTAATACTCCTGCCTAGTTGCGGACCAGGCATTAAACTGCTTGGATGATCTGCAATATTCACACTACTCTCAGTAGATGCATTTACATTACCAATCTTTGATAATTTAGCCTTTTGATGCGACCTTTTATCTAAAGAAGCATCCAATTTTTCTTCTTGCGTAGTTTTTTTTGATTTCTTAGTAGAAGAATTATTTAAATTTTCCATAGTAAAACCAACCCTTCTCTTTTTATTTGCACTCTTTTTGTCATCAACAAAATCCCAAAGCATTAATCGATAATGTTGACAGTTTCTAGCCTCTTCTGCCGACTCCATCTGTGCTATTTGGGTTTGAGGATCAGCGTCAAAATTAACGGCCTCTCGAAGGTCTGGGTCAGTTTGTAAGATTATTATCTTAATCTCTCCCTGCCCATATTCTTCATCAAGTATATAGTTCTTTCCAATACTCTGGGATTCTGGATTTTTTATTTGAATACTAATACTAACATTTAAATTTTGACAAATTCTTTCAATCTCTTCTTGGCCACCCCAAAGAGCATAATCCATCCCCATGATCTTTTTGAACCTTTGAACCACCGGTTTTAATTTCCTTATATTCTGAACGCTCCATTCACTTAGTAGTCTCAATAGAAAACTCTTTAGAACTCTTCCTGATCTATTATAATAAACATTGCCAAATAAGCACTGAAATCTATTCCTAAATTCATCCTCATCATTAGCTACAGGACATAAATAACCAAGAAAAATTGATGTATAGAGACAGTTGCCATCTGCAGGAACAAGATATTCTGTCAATTCTTCCTCACTCTTATTATCTTCCTCAGAGGAATATGTTAGCTCATCGTTTTGCCCATCATCATATAAGTCCTCTTCGCCAGATAAATCTTCATCCTGATCATCCATTTCTATTTCATCATCAGCATCTTCATCCTGATTATCCATTTCATCAGCATCAGCATCTTCGTCATCATTTAAAAGAAGTAATTCTTGATAAAGATCGTCTCTTTGTTTTTTGCGTACCGCGAAAAATTTGGAGAAGATTTTAAAATCATCAAGATAGTCCGTGCCTGCATTTTTATCTTTACCAATAAACACACCACATTCAGATAAAACAGCACCCTTAAAGTGATAGCCCCGTGAAATAGCAAACTTGACACCTAATTGCCCATCTACACAACAATCAAAAAAATCTTTTTCAGCCTTATCATGTTGTACGGAATACGTGCGCGGCAACGTTGGATCCTTAAATCCAGATGCTTTTGTATGCACTATATCAGTTCGACAGTATTCGTTAATCACGTGCATTGGCAATGAACATTGCTGCTTTCCAATAATTTGACACCAATATTGGGTTTTCTCTGAATCTTTCCAACCAAAATATTTCTCAGCATAAATTACCAAAGATTGAAGATAGGGTTTACAATCAAAATAATCTCCATGCACAACTTCTTGTTTTTTAAATTCCTCTAATTGCCGGCGCTGAGCATCAGTAGGTAAAAATTTCCGAATCATTTCCCACATATGCCAGTCTAATGCCCATACCGCATACTGAAAGGCGGTTATATTATTAAATACCCGACCAGACAAATCGGTTATTTGGCCTTTATATAATGCCAAGTCTTTCTGTTTTCCTAATAGTGCTTTCACTTCGTCTTGTTTACCTCTAACAACTAATCGCAATAATTTGTCCAAATCGTGCGTTTGCTCCGTAACCTCTGCATTTAGAGATCGAAATAGTGTTTGCTCATTCACAATAGAAGGCTTAGGACTTAAATTTTTAGGTAGTACAGGTGTCAAGCTAAAAAACCCATATTCATCTTTATAAACAAGCACGTGTTCAGAAGCAGGATCCTTTATATTAAAGCCTTGCACATGATCGTATGCATATCGCTTTAGATACATTTTGTGAAAGGCACATAGATACTCACCTAGCAAATAAATGCTTAATCGATGATTATAACTATGTGGAGGATATTTTTTAAAAATATCTTTAAACTTAATATAAGCTTCTTTTCTTAATCCATATTTATAGAGGAAAATCTTAGGACAAACTGCATGATTAAAAGCTGGATATTTAGCAATATGAATAAACTTTAATCTGTCGGCTTGAATATAGCCATAAAATGTCGTTTCTCTTTCATAAAATATATTTGAAATTAAGCGAACATCTCGATTAGTATTATGCGCTACCACATCAAACACATCATTTCTTAGAAGATCCTCAACCGGGTGTAATGTAAGGAAAATCAATCCAGATGTTGGTCTTAATGGCTTTAAACCAGAACCTACCTGGACATAACAGGGTCTCAATCGATGCATTTCTTCTTG
>JAHZKQ010000097.1 GCA_022600315.1 Gammaproteobacteria bacterium | reverse complement strand
TCGCAAAATGCAGGTGTCCGTACCTATAGAATCTCTGTTAGCCTATCATAATCATCGGAGAAAATCATTCCTGTTTAACTGTTTTTGATAAATCAATTCTTTAAACCAATAGCATTTATTGGCTTTAATCGGATTTTTGGCTTCCATTTGTGAATTATAATTGTAATAGGGATTACAAAACCTAGGTTAAGTGCTGTTTCAATGCTGCAAATTCCTCTAAGGTGAATTGTAAAACCCGCCATCCCGTTCACATGGTGATAAGTATCGATTAAACTAGTCTTTGTTTTTACTGTTCATCAACGCCACCCCACAAACTCCGCACTAGGGCTATGCTAGCTTTTAAGCATGCTTTACTGCGTGTGGATTTTGTGTAGATTCATTTTGATGGTGGTGTGATTATGAATATTCAATTAACAGTGCGTGACTTGGCATTAATGCAATGGATTAATGGAGTGGGGTTTGTCACGATACGACAAATTGCGACCTGGGCCAATGTGGCCTTACCAACGGCTTATGCAAGAATAGCTAAATTGGTAGCGCATGGATTTTTGCAGCACGAGCGGGTATTCCATGGCGCTGCCGGTATTTATCGAGTGACTTTAGGTGGTATCCAGGTGTCGGGCAGTGTTTTGCCGCCTTTGCGTAAAATTCCGCTCGCCACGTATCGACATGACTTATTGGTGACCTCATTAAGTTTGATGCTTTTAAAAAAACATGCCGGGAAATATATACCTGAACGGTTATTACGTCATGGTGAGGGAGCCTGTCGGGTTGGGCAAACAGGGCATATGCCGGATGGCGTATTGGTATTGGGCCAGGAGCGTATTGCAATCGAGGTTGAATTAAGCACGAAGGGTAAGCGGCGACTTGAAAAAATCTTTTCACAGTATAGGAAGCAATTTGATTATCAGAAGGTCTGGTATTTTTGTGGTAGTGAAGCGATTTTGTCGCAAATCACTTTTTTTACGAAAAATTCCAGCTTTATAGAGTGCTTCTTACTGAGTGATTTTTTAAACGGTGCAAGCACTTCGGGTGCCTCACGCGGACTTTATGGGATTTGATTAAATGGATCATTTAGCCCAAACACCTTGCAAAATCGCTTTAGCGATCTTTTCTTGTCTCGTGTTGATTGATTCAGTATTGGCCGCTTTTTTAGGTTTTTTTGTTTGGGGGTTTTTAATTTTTTCCCCAAGGTTTCAGAAGAGTATATTTGTATTGGGGGCTTTGCTTGGTATTAGCAGCCTCATTATCGGTATTACACCGACTTTACTGTGGCATATTAATCAGCAAATATTTTTAAGTTTTATTCATCAAAACTGGACGGTATGGCATCAGCCGTTTAATTGGCTGTCTGCTTGCCCTTTAGGCATAATGATGGGATCGATATGTTATGTCATTAATCAGCTTGGGTCACGCATGTCTAAAGAAGTAAAGCGAGTAGCCAGTGGTGCGCATCATCAATCCCGACGCATCTTACCACTTAAAAAAATCAATCAATACTTAAAACAATTGATCCATAGTGATGTGGCTACTGCTTTGGGTGTAGAGATATATACGGGTGAATCTGTTTATCTTAGTGATCGAGCAGCGAATTGTCATGTGTTGGCTGTAGGTACAACGGGCTCAGGTAAGACCACAACGATTAGTCATATTATTGAGCGTGCCATTTTCCAACGTTATTCATTGGTGTATGTCGATGGAAAAGGTGATTTAGATTTGGCAAGACGTATTGAGCGCTATTGCCAAAAACAAAATGTACCGTTTTATTTGTTCTCGATGGCGGGTTCGAGTTTCCATTATAATCCGTTAGCCTCTGGTGGTTTTACCTCAAAAAAAGACCGGATCATTGAACTGCGCACGTGGTCTGAAGATCACTATCGAAAACTGGCTGAAGGATATTTACAAACGATCTTTAAAATACTCGACACACTCAATATCAAGCTTGATTTAAAGACGCTAGTGAATTATTTAGAGCCGCATACATTATACGAATTAGTGCGTAAGCACCAAACCCCAGACTTGATTTCATTGATTGAGCGTTTAGAATCTCAGCATAAAAACATGGAAAGTTTAATTGCAGAAATTGAGAATATGGTGCACAGTGAAATCGGTTATTTATTTGATTGTCAAAATTCACAAAAAACCTTGGACCTTAAGAAAGCCATTGAAGAAGGCGCGGTGATTTATTTTTGTTTGCGGCCACTCGCATTTCCGGCGTATGCAGAGACGTTAGGTAAACTCATTATTAATGACTTAAAAGCTGTGATAGCAGCAGGATTAGATGGTGCCAGTAAAAAAATTCCACTCTATACGATTTTTGATGAATTTTCCGTATTTGCCGGTCCGCAAATTATTAACTTGATTAATCAGGGGCGCAGTGCCGGTGTGCATGCGATTTTATCGACGCAATCTTTATCGGATATTACTGTGAAAGGGGGTGAGGCTTTATTGGGGCAGGTTCTAAGTAATGTGAATTATTTTATAATTCATCGCCAAAATTATCCTAAAGACGCTGAAACCCTTGCTAATGTGATTGGAACGAAATCTACATTTGAAGTGACTTCGCAAATCACGGCGCAAAAAGGTGGTAATACGGGTGTGGGCACGGTGCGTGAAATTCATGAGTTTATGATTCATCCGGATGTGATTAAACGCTTAGAAGTGGGAGAGGCCATTATGGTGGATAAGCAGGATTTTAAAGTGCAGCGAGTGGCAATATGTGATTCCAAATTAGTGTGAGAAATTTTTTCCATATCGAGTAAGAAATAAAATTAGTTGTCATAAACCTTAAGGTAAAATTAAATAACACCTACTTCCGTACATTCACGCGAAAAAAACAGGGTTTGTAAGAGATATCTTACACGCTTTATCCTATTCTTCTGTATAGATACTAAGTAATAAAAGGAGGACAATGGCCGCAGGAATTGGATTTAATAAATAATGGTAAGGATATTTTGGAAGAGTTAAATTGTCTTGGCAGGGACGCTTCGACAGGGAAATGAGTGCATCGTAGTAAATTCCGCACTGAGTCGATGGCGTGATTCATCCAATAAGTAGAGTATCAAT
>JAHZKQ010000096.1 GCA_022600315.1 Gammaproteobacteria bacterium | reverse complement strand
TTTATTTTATTTATTTTCTTTACCGCTTTTACTTTACTCGAGGCTTGTTTACCTTCCTGGGTCTCAAAGGTTGCGCCGATTCGCGCTAAAGGCAGCGCGATGGGAATTTATTCCACTTCACAGTTTTTGGGAATCTTTATCGGTGGTAGCCTTGGCGGAATCATTATGGCGCATGCCGGTTATGGAGGTATCTTTTTATTCTGCGCAGTCATTGCTGGAATTTGGTTATTGATCGCCACCACCATGTCACCACCACCTTACTTATCAACGGTTATTTTAGAGCTAAACAAACTTAAACAAGAGGCTAACGCAACCAGCCAGGCGCTTAACAAAACCGCTGGCGTTGCCGAAGTGGCGCTGATGCCAAATGAGTCACTGTTATACCTTAAAATCGATAAACAGCTGATTAGTGAGGCGCAGATTCGCCAGCAATATTGCCTGTAAAAATTGTGCAAATCTACGGTAGTACCAGACACGAAAATCCGTTAAACTTGGATGCGTGCTAATTGAGCATATGGAAAACTAGTGGACTGCTATTCAGCCGAGCCTGTGGCTGACTTAGCGTACTTAAGAACATCGAGGAGATATATACATGGCTAAAGGTATTAATAAAGTTATTTTAATTGGTAATCTCGGTAATGACCCCGAAGTACGTTACACCCCAAATGGTAACGCCGTTGCAAATGTCACATTAGCAACCAGTACCACTTGGCGTGATAAACAGTCTGGTGAATTGCAAGAACGCACTGAATGGCACCGCATCGTATTCTTTAACCGACTGGCTGAAATTGTCGGTGAATATTTACATAAAGGCTCCAAGATTTACGTTGAAGGTAGTTTACGTACTCGTAAGTGGCAAGATAAAAATGGCACTGATCGTTACACCACCGAAATTATTTCCGCTGAAATGCAAATGCTAGACAGTCGTGGTAGCGGCAATTACTCACAAAACAAACCAGCTGCTGCAGCCGGTGAAAACAAAGCCACTGAATCTGCGACCGCAACAGCGGGCGCTGCGACCAGCGGCACTAACAGCTTTGATGAAGACGACATCCCATTCTAGTAAGAACATCCGCTGAGTCCCGAAGGGATATCAACGGATTAACAAGCTAAAAAAGGCAACCAAAATGAGCATAACAAAACGTCTATTCCGATCCCGCAAAGAAAGCATCATTGCCGGTGTTTGCGGTGGCTTAGGCGAATACTTTAACGTTGATCCTGTTTTCATACGCATCTTATTTGTGGCCTTAGCACTAGTGTTTGGCGTAACCATTATATTTTATATTTTGATGTGGTTAATTGTGCCGTTAACAGCAGAAAACGATTAAACCCGCACCATCAACATCCCACCACCTAATGGCACCAAAGTGGTTTGTAACTCTGGATTTTTGATTAATGCTTCTGCGAACTGATGCAACTGTTCGGTGAATTTTACTTTTGCCTCCGGCACAATTTGATCCGCAACCCAAATAATATTATCAAATATCATCACCCCACCCGGGCGAATTAATTTTAATAATAGTTGATAATAATTTGGATAATTATCTTTATCGGCATCGATATAAGCGAAATCAAATAAAGACTCGTTAGCATCAATCTGCTGTTGTAAAGTTTCCAAAGCCGGAGCAATTTTCAAATCAATTTTATTATCAACCTTAGCGTGCTGCCAAAATTCATGATTTATTGCCGCATATTTATCACTACGCTCACAGGCTAATAGATATCCTGCGTTTGGCAAAGCCTCTGCCATTGCCAGCGTCCCATAACCGGTAAAAACTCCCACCTCAATAACTCTAGTAACTTGCATTAAATGCATCAACCATTGTAAAAATTCCACTTGCTCTGGCGAGCTCATCATTCGCGCACTTTTAAAACTCGCTTCAGTTTCCCTGCGCAATGCTTTTAATGATGCTGATTCTTTAGCGCTGCTGCGTAGATAATTAGCTACGCTGTCAGTGAATTTGGTTGAGGTAGACATAATAAAATTCCACTATAAATTTACTAATATATAACCATACAGCATTCCTTAAATCCAGAAAACACCCGATTTAAAGCATAAAATTTAACCAGCTGATTGATAACAAGAAAGTTGCTTTAACATTAAAGAAGGTAATAATAACCAACAAAATATATAGTGCAGGTCAGCTGGAAGTAAATAAACAACCAGCGTCAATATAACCTCTCAATTATAAAATATTTATAGCAAGGCATTAGTTAACCCACTAAGTGATTTTCACCATAAACCGCTCCACAATATAATTACCAATCGGCAAACTTGATGTAGCCGCCGGCGATGGTGCATTGCAGGTATGCAAGATGCGATCCGATTCCATAAATAAAAAGTCTTTAATAAAGTTGCCGGCCTTATCAACTGCTTGAGCGCGCACACCAGCCGGATATTTTTCTAGATCTTGGCGTTTAATGCTTGGCACATACTTTTGCGCCAATTTTAAATAATAGTTTTTAAACATAGAACTTAAAAGTTGCTCGCCCGTAGCAGCTAGGTTTTTCATAATAAGCTTCCAAGCTGGCCAGTACGTTAAGGTTTCTAGACAATCTTTTAAATTAATTTTATTCCAACCATAGCCTTCCCGTGCTAATGCTAACACCGCACTTGGCCCGACGGTCGCAAAACCACCTATTTGTGGTGTAAAGTGCACCCCCAAAAATGGCAGCTTAGGATCAGGCACTGGATAAATTAAATGCTTAAAATAATTATTATAAGTCGGCTTTAACTTAAAATACTCCCCTCGAAACGGAACAATTTTAAAATTAGCTTTAAGCCCACTCATTCGCACTAAACGATCGGCATATAATCCTGAGCAAGTGATAAGATGACTACAAAGATAGATATTTTTATTTCGCGTGGTAATCACCACGTCGCGCCCTGATTCCTTAATGGCGCTAACTTGTTGCTGATAAAAAATTTTGCCGCCAAGATTTTTAAATAATTTAGCATACTGTTCGCAAACTGTGCGCCAATTAACAATTCCCGTTTCCTTAACAAAAAACCCGCCTACAGCGGACAGACCAGGTTGTCTTTTTACTACCTCGCTGGCAGTTAAATTCTCTATCGTCAAGCCATTGGCAACACAGCGCGTTGCTAACTTCTGCATACCAATTAATTCGGCTTCACTTGTTGCAACAATTAATTTTCCTGGGACTTTAAATGGAATACTGTGCTCTTCACAAAATGTCTTAATGGCTCCACAACCCTCAACACAAAACTTAGCCTTTAAACTACCCGGCTGATAATAAACTCCGGCATGAATCACACCACTATTGTGCCCCGTTTGATGCTGACCGAATTGAGTTTCTTTTTCTAAGACGGCGACTTTTAAATGCGGTTCACGCTGCAATAACTGAAATGCCGTAGAAAACCCCACAATTCCACCACCAACAATAATCACATCATAGTGCATAAATAGGACATCCAGTTCTTACAAATAGGCTTGCATCCTACCTGATTTTAAATTTAATTGCACTGCCAACAAAAATCCACATAAGGTATACTTAACCAGGAATTTTGATTAGAATTTCAAGCTCGATAATCAGCCAAGCAGCTAGATATTAAGGCAACTTAAATGCACGCACAGTCTAAACGAAATTATGCGCTTTTAATCTTATTAGCAGTAGTGCTAATACCCCAGTTATTTATGCCTTCAATTATGGCTCCTGATAGCCCAAGCTATATTGCTTTTTCACCACAAAGACCACCCCTACTGCCTATTCTATTATGGCTTAATCGCCTCTTAGTCGGTGAGCATTATTATATTTTTAGAGCCTTACAAATAGGATTAATTTTTTTCGCCATGCATCTCATGGATAAAAAGCTTAGACCGATTTTTAATATCCCGCGCTGGGCCATGACGCTACTAGCGGTAAGCTTTATTATTCCGCCCTATATTGTTTTTCCCTATGCGCGTTATTTATTAACTGAAGCCATTGCAATTCCATTGTTTGTCATTTTTCTCACTTATCTTATAGAATTTATTGTAACTAGAGCCATTAAAACGACGCTAATCTTAGCACTGCTAACCATGCTGCTGGTTCTAACCCGCAACCAATTTTTATATTTATACGGCATACTATTTTTAGCGGTGATTTATTTATTTTTTCGCCGAACCAATCCTCAAAAAATTCTATTAATTGGGCTAATTTTTCTACTAACAATCGTTCTAACCACTCTCTTGAACCGCGGTTATCAATATGTTGTGCACGGGAAGTTTGCTAGCAATACCAGTAATGGCGCTCTATTATTGGTACAACCGATGTTTCTAGCCAAGCCCAATGATGCCAAGCTCTTTAAAGATCCAAAGCTTAAATCACTATTTAACTCACTCTATCAAGCGAATACTCAGGCAAAATTTACCCTTGCCACGCTAGACCCAAAACCAAATTACATCCGATTTCTTAAAGACGCGGCTTATTTTAGATCGGTATTTGACCCCATCCAAAATCAAAACTTTCGCAAGCTAAATCAATTAGGCTATACCAGTCCTTACCAGCAAGATATCATCCTTAAAAAACTGGCAATAACACTACTCAAGCACAATTGGAAACAAAATTTAATTTTCTCTATCAGAAAGCTGATTTTATCACTCGGCGATTTAGTTCCATTCTTAGTGTTTTGCTTTCTAGGGCTCAGTCTTTTGATCGCGCAATTTATCAAACCTAAGAATTACATCATTAGCGCCATGCTTGGATTATGGATACTGATATTCGCCAATAACCTTACTGTGTCTTTAGCCGAAATGATGCTAACACGTTATTTGATTTATCCTTACTTATGTCTACTTATTCTAATGGCAGCGCTATTATTTTCGCGCCAAAATAGTCTGATAACTAAAGAGAAAACATTATGAAGCTGGCGGTTTTAATTCCTTGTTATAATGAAGCCGCGGCAATCGCGACTACAATTAAGCAATTTCAAAGAGCTTTACCACAGGCCAAAATATATGTTTACGATAATCATTCAAACGATGATACTGCCAAAATTGCTAAAGCTGCCGGCGCCATTGTTAAACATGAACCCCGGCGCGGCAAAGGCTATGTCGTCAGACGTATGTTTGCCGACATCGATGCCGATGTGTATGTTATGAGTGACGGTGATGCAACTTACGACCCAAGCGCTGCACCGACTTTAATCGAAAAGTTACTCAACGAAAATCTCGATATGGTGATTGGAGCTCGCGATGACAAGCATAAAACCAATAATACCTTTCGCTTCGGGCATCGTTTTGGCAACGCCTTATTTAATAAAACGGTTTCCATATTATTTGGCAAGCATTTTAATGATATTCTTTCTGGTTATCGTGTGTTTAGCAAACGCTTTGTTAAATCGTTCCCGGCCCTTTCCTGTGGCTTTGACACAGAAGCTGAGCTAACTATTCACAGTTTAGAACTCGCCATACCGGTTGCCGAAGTTAAAACTAAATTTTTTGCCAGGCCCAAAGGCTCAACAAGTAAGTTACGCAGCATTCGTGATGGCATACGAATCCTATTACGTATTTTATTGATGCTAAAAGAAACCAAACCATTATTATTTTTTGGTGTTATCGCTGCCATATTAGCAATTTTCTCATTGAGTTGCTCCGTGCAACTATTTATAACTTATGCTGCCACCGGTTTAGTACCTAAAATTCCCACCGCCATTTTAGTCACCGGCATTATGATCATTGCCTTTGTGAGCTTAGTTTGCGGGGTGATACTCGATAGCGTGGCGCGAGCACGCCGAGAGCGAAAATACCTATATTACTTAAGTTTGCCTAATTTTAAAAACCGGACTAAAGAAGAGTTGGCGTTGCAAACTCCGGACAATAACGTGATGCTGAATTATTAGTGGCTCTACTGTTTTTTTCATAGAAAGCAATAACCTCATTCACTTCGCCAAAAGCCTTGATCTTGCCATGCTCTAACAATAAAGCTTTGTTGCATAGTTTTTTAATTAACTCATTAGAGTGCGAAGCGATAACAAGCGTACGAATTTTTTGATAGAAACTACTTAAACGCTCTTCTACTCTATCAGCAAAACTGGCATCACCAGCCCCAATCCCTTCATCCATTAATAGAATATCCGGCTCAAGCGCTGTTGCTAAAGCGAAACTTAAACGCGTCAACATACCTGATGAATAAGTCCGTAAAGGCAGATGAATAAAGTCACCCAACTCACTAAATTCAATGACTTCATCACGTTTGGCAGCAATTTCTTCTTTGGTCATTCCTAAAAACATACCAATCGCATAAATATTTTCCATGCCAGTATCGTCCATATCCATGCCTAAATTAATATTAAACAATGAAGTTACCTGACCACGGCAAATATACTGACCTCGGCTCGGCTTATAGATATGTGCCAACAACCGTAGTAGAGTGGTTTTACCCGCGCCATTATGGCCAATTAAGCCCACTCGATCGCCGGTTTCTAAAGCCAATGAAATATCACGCAATGCGTTGATACAAACCTTTTTATTACGTCGATCAATTTCACCACCTAAACGATTCGCCAGGGTGTTACGAAAACTGCGGCTAGCATCAAAAATCGGGATTTCAACTGAGACATTTTTA
>JAHZKQ010000095.1 GCA_022600315.1 Gammaproteobacteria bacterium | reverse complement strand
GCACTGGATAATAAGAAACTAATTTGGCATTTTATCGGTCGTTTGCAATCTAAAAAAACTCCACTGGTGGCTAAACATTTTGCCTGGGTTCATAGTGTCGACCGTTATTTGATTGCTGAGCGTTTAAATCAACAGCGACCTGCTGGGCTTGCTCCGCTTAATGTTTGCTTGCAGGTTAATATTTCTAATGAGCCAAATAAGGCGGGAATTAAGGCCGCAGAATTAGTTGATTTGGCGCTAAAAGTGAATACATTAGAACACTTAAAATTACGCGGCTTGATGGCTATTCCGGCGCCGGAATCAGACTTTAACCGTCAGCTAGAGGCATTTACAAAGTTACATGAGCTTTCTCAAATATTATCATTTAAGGGCTTAAAGTTAGACACTCTGTCTATGGGGATGTCGAATGATTTTATTGCGGCAATTGCCGCGGGGAGTACAATGTTAAGGATTGGCACGGCAATTTTTGGGCACAGAGATAAGGTGAATTAAATGAATACAAACATTGCTTTTATTGGCGGTGGTAACATGACCGCAGCTCTGGTTATGGGCTTGCTTAATGCGGGTTATTCAGCTGAATGCATCACGGTAAGTAACCGTAGTGCAAATAAATTAATTTATTTTGCAAAGTTGGGCGTGCAAACTACACAATCAAATCATGAGGCGGTCCAAAAAGCTGAAGCAATTATATTTGCAGTTAAACCCAAGCAATTAAAAGCTGTATGCAATGAATTAGCCACGGTTATTGGTGAGCGGCAACCGTTATTAATTTCAGTAGCAATTAGTGTTAGTATGGCAATGATGACGCGTTGGCTTGCTGGTGATTATGCTGTGGTGCGTGCAATGCCAAACACACCAGCCATGGTTTCAGCCGGCGCCACTGGACTATATGCTAATGCGGCAGTTAGTGCCAAGCAACGTGATTTAGCGGAGTCGATTTTTCGCAGCACTGGTATAGTTGCTTGGGTGCAGGCAGAAGATGTGATTCGCAATGTTATTGCAGTATCAGGTTCAGGCCCCGCTTATTATTTTTTATTGATGGAAGCAATGCAAGCGGCGGCAGAAGAAATGGGTCTTGAGGCAGGGGTTGCGAAAACTTTAACTCAGCAAACGGCATTTGGAGCCGCTAAATTAGCTTTAGAAAGTACGCAAGAATTTAGCCAGTTGCGAAGTCAGGTGACCTCCCCAGGAGGAACGACTGAACAAGCCATTAATTATTTTTTGCAAAGTGACTTTAAAAATATAGTAGCAAAGGCGATGCAGGCAGCAGCAGCGCGATCGTTAGAATTGAGGCAGGAGCTGGAAGCGCAAGATTGATTTTTGTGACTGGAGGATTAAGGATGATCAATAAAATAAAAAATTCATTATTAATAACCATGCTAATGTTAATAAGCGTTAACGTAAATGCGGCAACGCTTAAAGCACATTATGGTGATTTTCAACGACGCTTACCAGAACGTTTTGTCGGCTTAAACGGCCAATTAACCAAGGCGGGTAAAAATCCCTGGAAGCGCCGGCCAAGTTTATTGATGACTCTGGAGCGTTCAGCGGTTAAGTTAATGCGCTATCCGGGTGGAGAAGTTGGCAACTACTGGGATTTTTCTAGTGGTTGGGTTGATCCAAATACTGCACTAACTGTGATGCCAAAATACATTGCGCGGTTGCGTAAATCAACTAATCGTTACACCTTAACAGATTTAGCTTTAGCGCAGCGTATTACTAACATTACGCCTATTTTTAATTTAAACTTGGTGACCGCTTCGGCTGAACAGTTACAGCAAACTTTACAGTTAATTCGACAAAACAAGCTACCACTTAAATTAGTCGAGCTTGGAGATAATTTTTTCCCCAGTGATGTTGCTGCACGTGAAAAATATGCAAAAGTTTTTCCAAACGGTAAGAGCTATGCAAAACGTGCCGAAGATTGGTTGGAGGCAGTAAAGGATATTAATGATAATATTCAAGTCGCTGTAGCGACTACTTTAAATTCAACGGCGGATGTTTCGGCTCGAAAGCGCGCTTGGAATGAAGAAGTTGCTGAGTACACGGATGATGCGGATGCTTATGCGCTGACTTTTCAGTTTAATTCTGGAATTATGCCGCAGCAAACAGCAACTAAATCACTCACGTGGGGTTCTCTTGCAGAGCAGCGTGAAGCTGTGCGAAATTTTAATTTACGCCAGGGCGTTGTTGCCTTATTGGCGCAACCTTATATTGCTTGGCATAAAGATTTAGCACAGACCCCGATTATAAGCCACACCGACAAACCGATTTGGATTACCTCGTTTAATTTAAGTGATAGCGTTGGGGTTGTCCGTCATACGTGGGGGCATGCGCTTGCCATTGCGAATGCATTAAATTTATTTTTATCTGACCCGCGGGTGCGCATGGCGCTGTTGAATAATATTTACAGCATATATCCAAAATACACAGCTATTTTCCCACCTAATGATATTTTTTACCGTTTACGCGTTAAGCCTGAAATTTCTCGATATGTTGGGCAACGGCAATTTAAAACGACTGCTTTTGATTTAACTGCTGAGGGACAGGTGTTGCGATGGTTTGCGCGGGCGATGAACGGTCAAGATCAGGCAACGCAGTTAGTGTTTGCGCCAGGGCCAGAGTTAGAAGTGAATGGCTATAAATATCCAGCAATATTCGGCTGGGCTTTTAGTCGCCACGCTAAGTCGTTAAAGCAGCCTAATGTAATTATTGTTAATGAATTAGGGCGTCGTGTTACGGTAGATGTTAGCGCGCTTAATCTAGGGAAGTATCGTTACTACCAGCAATTCAACACTGATCCGCGTGCGTATGTTACTTCAGAGCATTTTTTAAGTCGCTTGCGTGACCGTTTGCGCAAACGTCTACAATTGCCGGCTTATTCATTAACAATTATCAAATAGGGGTTGAGGATGCGAGCTTTAATATCATTATTGGACTTATTATTTTACGTTTATACCATTATTTTATTGCTACGTTTGTTGCTGCAAAAATTGGGGGCGAATTACTTTAATCCAATCGTACAGTTTTTGGTAAAAGTTACTGAGCCTATTATTCGACCATTACGCAGTATACTGCCAGGTTTTCGTGGTTATGATTTGGGGGCAATAATAT
>JAHZKQ010000094.1 GCA_022600315.1 Gammaproteobacteria bacterium | reverse complement strand
TGGCAAAACAAACCCGACCCACAAAGGCAACTAGACTTGCTAATACCGAACAATGCTTGGACATAATCCCTCTCCTGCGTTCTGTTCTTATTCCAAGTATAGCCTATTTTTCAATTAATTGAGCAATAAAGCCGCAGATGGAAGCTTAAGATTGGTCTTTATCACGATTTATAAGTCAAAATAAGGATATAGTTATGTGATATCAAGCTTTTCACCTTCTTATACTCGTACTGAGCCTCAGGTGACTGAAGCCAAACGTGTGATAGATGAGTTTGTGCCTGCTTAGCACTGACAGCAATAAAGTTTTAATTGAAATTAAAAAAAGTTAACTCGGTACGGAAATGGTTCAGCTTAGTTAACCTGCATAGCAAGTTAGTTAAGTTTTTTTTCTTTAATAAATAATAAAATGATAAATGCCAAACCCAAATAAATCGGCAAAATTAAGAATGCATGATGATAATCACTCACTGAAAAATAATGTAGATTATCCACCACTTTACCCCGCCAACCCCAGTCAATCAACTTACCAACCAATGGCTGAGTAATCGCTCCAAACACCGCATCACCGGTATTAATTAAAGCAATTACCGTAGCTGCCAAGTAAAGTTTGTTGATTTCTTTGCCCACTGTAAATCCCAACATAAAAGCACCAGTACCAAAACCAAATAAATATAATAACGCGACTAAAATTATATAAGGTAAGGTAGGCACATAAACCATCAATAACACCGAGATCAATGATAACAACACTCCAAAAAACATAACCCCACGGCGGCGTTTTAAATAATCAGAAATAAAACCTAATACTGGCCCACCAATCCCCAAGCCAATAAACGCAATAGAATCCAACAATGCTGCATTTGTGCTCGACAAATGATGCGCTTCTTTTAGAAAGGAAGTCCCCCAAAGGCTGGCAAACACTAAAACGGGCGCGAAAGACAAGCCACTATAAAGCGTTAATAACCAATTCTGTGGATTGGATACCACTTCTAAAACCCCACCCCAAGCAAATTTTTCGGCTTTTAATGGCGTGCCATAAGTGGCTAATGGGGCTTTGTTATCTCGCACCACAACATAAAAGAAAACCGCAATAATATAACCAACTACGGCGCAATAAAATAAGCCTTCGCGCCAACCTACATGGGCAACAAAACTACTCAATGGCGCTTCACCTACCACCGCGCCCAACATTACCGCTGTTGCTAATAAGCCGCCCACAAAAGCAAATTGACTGGGACGAAACCACATTGCTGCCATTTTCATATAACTGGCCGTTGCAAACGCAATCCCAACACCCATTAAAGCACGCGCAAATTCAGCGGCCAATAAAGTATCGGCATAAGAAAATAAATGTGCGCCAATCGCCGCAATTAAAATTGCTAGCGCCGCCACTACACGCGGACCAAATCGATCCAAGATTACGCCAGCAAATATCTGCATAATAGTGTAAGAATAAAAAAATGTAGCCGATAAATTGCTAAAACCAAAAGCTTGAACATGAAATGCACGCATTAAATCACCGCGCATAATACTCGGTGAGACTTGCAACACATAACGATAGAATAAAAATAATGACGCAAAGAATATCACTAGCCACGAATAAGCTGATGAAGATCGTCGGCTACTAGATTGAGGTTTTATATTATCCATTGAAAATCCTTTAAATTAAGGCTTAGCTTGCTCTTTAACAAATAATAACGCTATAAAAGCCAATGCTAAATAAATCGGCATAATTAAAAACGCGCGATGATAATCACTCACGGAGAAATAATGTAGCTTATCCAGCATTTGACCTTGCCACCCCCAGTCGATAAATTTACCAACTAGCGGTTGAGTGATTGCTCCAAAAACGGCATCTCCAGTATTAATCAGCGCAATTACCGTCGCTGCCAAATAAAGCTTGTTAATTTCTTTACCTACCGCAAACCCTAACATAAAAGCGCCAGTACCAAAACCAAATAAAAATAATAATACTGCCAATAACAAATATGGCAACATCGATATATAAATCGTAACTAGCAAGGCAAACAATGACAATGCCAGACCAAAAAACATAATCACCCGTCGACGTTTAAGATAGTCAGAAATAAATCCTAAGATCGGCCCACCCAAACCAAAACCGATAAAAATAATCGAATCAAGCCACGCGGCATTGGTATTGGATAACTGATTTGCTTCCTTTAAAAATGAAGTTCCCCAAAGGCTGGCAAATACCACCATTGGCGCAAATGCCAAACCACTGTAAAGTGTTAACAACCAATTCTGCGAACTTGAAACAACCTCCAAAACACCACTCCAAGCAAATTTTTCAACCTTTAAGGGCGTGCCATGAGTAGCCAGTGGTGCGTTATTATCGCGTACAGTAATATAAAACAACCCTGCAATAATATAACCGACGATAGCACAATAAACTAAACTTTCCCGCCAACCAACGTGCAGTACAAAACTACTAAGTGGCGCCTCACCCACTACTGCGCCTAACATAACCGCTACGGTTAATGAACCGCCCACAAAAGCAAATTGACTGGGGCGAAACCACATTGCCGCAATTTTCATATAGTTTGCAGTGGCAAATGCGATCCCAACACCCATTAAAGCCCGAGAAAATTCAGCTGCCATTAAACTGTTTGCCTCAGCAAATAAATATGCACCGGTAGCCGCTGTTAAAATGGCAATAGCCGCCACCAAACGCGGACCAAATCGATCCAAGATTACGCCAGCAAATATCTGCATAATAGTGTAAGAATAAAAAAATGTAGCCGATAAATTACTAAAACCAAAAGCTTGAACATGAAATGCACGCATTAAATTGTTGCGCATAATGCTCGGCGAAACCTGCAAGACATAGCGATAAAATAAAAATAATGAGGCGAACAATATCATTAACCAAGAATAAGCCGCCGAACTTTGCAGTCGAGAAGTCGATTTAGAATTCATATTTTTGATTGAAACACTCACTGAATTTGCCCATTGTTATTAATAGTATTAGTATTGTTTTTAACTTACCGGCTCTAGAGTGAAAACAATCTACACACTAGAGCCGGCTAATAACTCGGGCAATAACAATGTGGCAGACCACTACTGGCCTGATGGATAAGGAAAAAAATTGTCTCCACCCCATAAGTTGCACGGCAAAATCCACATAATTTCGAAAATCAGCTTATCACGATACCGATTCATTTATACCTTGTCAACAGGGGTAGCAGACTGATATAAATAGGCTTTATTGTTACCTTAAGGGGAACTGAAGCATGTCAAAATTTCATCGGCTCTGGTCTCTATTACTCCTATTAATAGGCCTTGGCCTGTTAAGCAATGCCTTTGCCGAACGTCTGTATCAAGTTGAACTCGTGGTTTTTTCACGGATCAACCAAGCTAACTTGCTGAATTCTGAGTGGCTAATTCAACCTGGCAAGATCAATCTAGATAATCACGCTGAACTTATCAGCGTACTGGCACCCACAAAATTACAACTCAATACAGCCAGCCAAAAAATAGTAACCCAACTCAAGCAGCCAGTACTGCTTCACTTAGCTTGGCAGCAAACAGCCAGCCAATTACAAAGCCGCCAAGTTATTCACCTTTATGGCGGTAAAGTCTACAGCGCCAGTGGCGAACTACTCGGTGCTGATATTTATCGCAATCAACCCTTTGACCCTAAATTAGTTTGGCAGCTAAATGGCAGTCTCGCCATCCAACTCCATCGCTATTTTAACTTAAGTTTTAATTTATGGACTGCGGAACCGGTAGATATATTGCAACAAAATGATGCGAATTTTAATGCTGATAATTTTTATAAATTCGCCTATTACCATATCTTGCAACAACGTCGAACCCGCAGCGGTGTACTAAATTACTTGGATAATCCAGTCTATGGAATCTTGGTTAAGATTATTCGTTTGCCAGATACGACTAACCAACCTGCTCAGCAAACTCTATCATAAAGTCATGAAGTTTTTTGGCACCATCAAGCGGCATTGAGTTATACATACTAGCGCGCATACCACCAACCGCTCGATGACCTTTCAAGCCCATCAAGCCTTGCGCTTTGGCGGCATCTAAAAACTGTTGATTTAAGCTTTCGTCTTTTAAATTAAATGCCACATTAATGCGCGATCGATTCTCGGCAACAATTGAATTATTGTAAAAATCAGATTGATCAATTAACTCGTATAATACGCTCGATCTTTGCTGAGCTAACTGATGCATTTTTTCAATTCCACCTTGTTTTTTCACCCATTCGCATACCAAACCTAATACATACCATGGAAAAGTTGCCGGAGTATTTAACATCGATTGCTTTTCAGCTTGCAATTTATAATTAAAAATACGAGGAATAGTTTGCACTGGTGATTTTTCAATTAAATCATCACGAATAATTACCACACATAGACCAGAGGGCCCCATATTTTTTTGTGCACAAGCGAAAATTAAACCGAAACGGTTAATATCTATCGGACGAGTTAAAATATTGGACGACATATCACAAACTAATGGCACGTCTTTAGAATCTGGCACTTTATTAAATTCCAAACCATGCACGGTTTCATTATCACAATAATACAAATAATCGGCATCATTATAATTTTCCCAGCTTGATTGATCAGGAATTTTTTTAGAGCCGGCAACTGCAACATCGACAACAGTTTTAACTGCACCAAAACGCTCCGCTTCAGCAACCGCAATCTTGCTCCACAAACCAGTTTTTGCCATCGCCGCATAACCTGATTCAGTTAAGAAATGCATTGGAATCATGGAAAATTGGGCTTGCGCACCACCGTGTAAAAATAACACTTTATAATTGTTGGGAATGCCTAATAAATCCCGAAGCTCTTGCTCAACTTTTTCAGCTAAAGCAATAAACTCTTTGCTGCGATGTGAAACCTCCATGACTGATGCGCCTAAACCCTGCCAATCAAGCAGTTCCGTTTGCACTTGCTGCATTACCTCAGTTGGCAACATCGCAGGCCCTGCGCTAAAATTATAAATTCGTGACATACTAGACGCTCTCATCAACCATGGCCGCAACTCTTTCGATGCCAACCACTTTCTCACCTTCACTAACGCGCGTTAATCGCACGCCTTGAGTATTACGACCAATCACTGAGATTTCATTTGCCGGCATGCGCACCATTGTACCGCGATTGGTAATTAATAAAATTTCATCATCAAAATAAACCGGCGTCGCCTCAACCACTTTACCATTACGCGCATTCACTTGAATCGCTCTCACTCCTTGACCACCGCGGCCAATTGGGCGATAAGCTTCTAATGCAGTACGCTGACCATAACCGTTTTCAGTGGCGCACAAAATAGTAGTATCATCTTTAACTAGCATTAAAGAAATAACTTTTTGCTCAGCAGATAATTTAATGCCACGCACACCACGTGCACTACGCCCCATTGGACGCACTTCATTTTCACTAAAGCGAATTGCCTTACCCGCATCACTGAGCAGCATAATATCCGATTCGCCATCAGTAATATCCGCACCAATTAAACGATCACCTTCAGGTAATTCAATGGCGATCTTACCCGCACTACGCGGTCTAACAAATTCAGTCACCGGTACTTTTTTCACCGTTCCTTTTTGGGTAGCCATAAAGACATAATGATGATCGTCAAAATCAGTTAACGGTAAAATTGTTGAGATCTGTTCGTCTTTAGCAATTGGCAATAAATTAATAACTGGCCGTCCCTTTGCAGTGCGGCCCCCGGTTGGCACCTGATAAGTCTTCAGCCAATACACTTTACCGGCGGTTGAAAAGCATAAAATCGTATCGTGTGAATGCGCCACTAACAAACGCTTCACAAAATCTTGTTCTTTAACCGTGGTTGCCGCTTTACCTCGACCGCCACGATGCTGCGCCTGATAACTATCTAAGGATTGTGATTTAATATAACCTTGCTGCGATAAAGTCACTACCATATCTTCTTCGGTAATTAAATCTTCGTGAGTTAAATCTTGCTTGCTATCGATAATTTCAGTACGCCGTTCATCGCCAAAGCGCGCTTTATCTTCGTTTAACTCTTCGCGAATCACTCGATGCAATTCATCCGGTTCAGCCAATATTTTCAACAAGGCGGCAATCGCGATAATAATATCTTGATATTCGCTATGAATTTTTTCAATTTCTAAACCTGTTAAGCGATGCAAGCGTAATTCTAAAATTGCTTGCGCTTGCCGGGGTGATAAACAATATTTATTATCGTTCAATCCGTATTGGTCTTCTAGGTCTTCTGGCCGAGTATCACTGCCGGTTTTATCCAGCAAGGCTTTAACACTGCCCTGCTCCCAAGCCTTTGCCAATAAAGCAACTTTAGCTTCGGCAGGCGTTTTATGTGCTTTAATTAGCGCAATCACTGCGTCGATATTCGCTAAGGCAATTGCTAAACCTTCCAAAGTATGTGCACGCTCACGTGCTTTGCGTAATTCAAATAAGGTTCGCCTCGTGACCACTTCGCGTCGATGCTGCAGAAAAGCTTCCAAGACTTGTTTTAAATTCAAAATCTTGGGCTGGCCGTGATCTAAGGCTACCATATTAATGCCAAATACCGTTTGCAGTTGCGTTTGAGTGTAAAGATTATTTAAGACAATTTGCGGGTTAGCATCGCGCTTGATTTCAATCACCATGCGCATGCCGCGTTTATCAGACTCATCACGTAAGCCACTAATGCCCTCAATGCGCTTATCGCGCACTAACTCAGCAATCTTTTCTAGTAAACGGGCCTTATTAACTTGAAAAGGTAATTCACTAACAATGATTTTTGATCTGCCAGATTTCTCATCGGTTTCAATTTCAGTGCGAGAACGCAAATAAATACGACCACGTCCGGTTTTATAGGCTTGCACAATACCACCACGACCATTAATAATCGCCGCAGTTGGAAAATCAGGCCCTGGCACATGCTGCATTAATTCATTTAACTCGATGGCAGGATTTTCAATTAGTGCTAAGCAAGCGTTAATAATTTCAGATAAATTATGCGGCGGAATGTTAGTCGCCATACCTACGGCAATACCGGCCGAACCGTTGACCAATAAATTAGGGATTCGCGCTGGTAATACCACCGGCGCCATTTCAGACTCATCGTAATTAGGGACAAAGTCAACGGTGGATTTTTCAAGATCGGTTAGCATTGCATGCGCAAATTTCGACATACGAATCTCGGTATAACGCATGGCCGCTGGGGCATCGCCATCCACCGAACCAAAGTTACCTTGACCATCGACTAACATGTAACGCAAACTAAATGGCTGCGCCATACGAACAATCGTATCGTAGACTGCAGAATCACCATGCGGATGGTATTTACCAATCACATCACCGACAATACGCGCAGATTTTTTATAAGGCTTATTCCAATCATTGCCAAGTTCACTCATCGCATATAACACCCGGCGATGCACTGGTTTTAAACCGTCGCGCACATCCGGCAAAGCCCGACCGATAATCACGCTCATCGCATAATCTAGATACGACTGCTTTAACTCTTCTTCGATATTTATCTCGTTAATTTCTTTGGCCAACTGTGCCATCTTGGTTCCTCAATTTGGGTCTTCACAAAGAGCGAAATTGTAGCATATTTATAGGTGGTAAGACTAGACAATTCGCTGTACTATAAGCGTTTTTTACAGCTTAAAAGGAACTGCCAGATGGAATCGGTCGATCTTATCATTAGCGCCAGCTGGGTGCTGCCCATTGCCCCTAACAATCAGGTCTTAAATGATCACGCCGTAGTAATTCAAGCTGGGCGAATCAAAGCGGTATTACCAATAAACGAGGCCAAAAAGCATTACCAGGCGCAGCAAGAGCAACATCTAAACAATCATGTCTTGATGCCAGGCCTGGTTAACACACACACTCACATTCCCATGAATCTATTCAGAGGGTTGGCCGATGATCTTGATCTAATGGATTGGCTTCAAAACCATATTTGGCCAGCCGAACAGGCCATTATCAATGAACATTCCGTACATGATGGCAGCCTGTTAGCAATGGCAGAAATGATTCGGGGCGGCACCACCTGCTTTAATGATCATTATTTTTATCCTGATGTGATTGCTAATGCGGCGATTGAAACCGGTATGCGCGCCAACGTCGGCTTAATGGCTTTTAGTATTCCAACCCAATGGGCGAAAGATGAAACTGAATATTTCCAAAAGGCCGAACATACTTTAAAACACGGGCCAAAGCACGATTTAATTCGCTGGGTAATGGCACCACATGCACCTTATACTGTAAGCGATGAAAGTTTTATTGAGGTGAAAAAGCTGGCCGATGAACACGGTTTAAAAATTCATGTGCATATGCATGAAACTCAGTTTGAATTACAACAAGAACAAGAAAAATGCGGCAAAAACCCCTTGCAACGACTGCATGATTTAAGTTTATTAGGCCCAAATTTTATTAGCGTGCACACCGTGCATGTGAGCGATAAGGAAATTAAATTACTGGCCGACACCGGAACTCACGTTGTACATTGCCCCGAGTCAAACCTAAAACTTGCCAGTGGCTTTGCGCCCATCGATAAAATGTTAACGGCTAAAATTAATGTCTGCATAGGCACCGATGGCGCTGCCAGCAACAATGATTTAGATATGTTTGCTGAACTGCAAACTGCTGCCATGCTTGCTAAAGCTGTGAGCGGCGATCCTAAAGCATTACCTGCAGCTACTGCGCTTGAAATGGCTACCATCAACGGTGCTAAAGCTTTAGGCCTGGAAAATGAAATCGGTTCTTTAGAAATCAATAAAGCTGCCGACATAATTGCTATCGATTTAGGTCATTATTTAACACAGCCTATTTACAGCCCTACTTCACATTTAGCTTATGCAGTAAATCGCCAACAAGTGCAACACGTTTGGGTAGCAGGCAAACAACTACTGCGTGATGGGCAGCTCACCACGCTAAATATTGATAATATTGTTACCAAAGCTAAGGAATGGCAAGAAAAGGTGGTGGGATTAAGCACGGTGTAATAATATATAAAGATAATTGTTAAATCGCAGCAACCAAGCAAATCAAGGATGTGCATTTGAATTTACCCAAACAAGTGACCCTAGTTGAAGTTGGCCCGCGCGACGGCTTGCAAAATGAAGCCAGCACGATTCCCACTAAAACTAAAATTGAATTTATCAACCAGCTATCGCAATCCGGATTAAAAGTAATTGAAGCCACCAGCTTTGTTTCACCTAAATGGGTGCCACAAATGGCCGACCACAGCAAGGTAATGCAAGGCATTGAACGCATCAACGGCGTACGTTACCCGGTATTAATCCCCAATCAAAAAGGTTTTGAAGCCGCACTTGAAACTGGCATAAAAGATATTGCCGTTTTTGCCGCCGCCTCCCAAAGTTTTTCACAAAAAAATACCAATTGCAGCATTAAAGAAAGTTTAGCGCGCCTAAAAACCGTTATTGAACTGGCTAAAAAAAATAAGATTAATGTGCGCGGTTATGTATCCTGTATATTAGGCTGCCCTTATGAAGGTGAGGTTGATATCAATGCGGTAGTCGATGTGAGTCAGACATTATTCGAAATGGGCTGCTATGAAATTTCCTTAGGTGATACTATTGGGGCTGGCACCCCAGCAAAAACCAAACAATTAATTACTGCCATAACGAAAAAAATTCCTTTAGAAAATTTAGCCGTACATTTTCATAATACTTACGGCCAAGCACTCGCCAATATTTATGCCAGCTTAGAATGTGGCATTAATACAATTGATGCATCCATTGCCGGTCTTGGCGGCTGTCCTTATGCGCGCGGCGCCAGCGGCAATGTTGCCACTGAAGATGTGTTGTACATGCTAAATGGCTTAGGCATTCAAACCGGTGTAGACTTAAATAGGCTCATCGAAATTGACCAGTTTATCATGCAAAAACTAAAACGACCCACTCGCTCTAATGTTGCCGAGGCTATGCTGGCAAAATAAAATCACTCTATAATTGGCAAAACATTTCCAAAACTAAAGTTATTTAAAACCCAAGCTCTCGCACTAAAACTTGTGCTATTGAGCGATATGCGTGATGTAAAAAACTCTCTGAGCGTGCTTTAATGTCAACTCTACCTGGCGTTACCTGAAGTAACGGCAAGGTTTGCAGCGGCTTCAATAACACACGATAAACTGCCGCTTTAGGAACCACATCACCTTGTGCATTTTTAACAACAGCAATATCGCCACCTGCCAACGAAGTAAGATAAATATCACTAATTTTTGCACTTGCAACCTTAGCAATACTTACAACTTGAAC
>JAHZKQ010000093.1 GCA_022600315.1 Gammaproteobacteria bacterium | reverse complement strand
TGTGTTTTATTACATTACCGTGATGAATGAGAATTATACCCATCCGGCAATGCCTGAAGGTGTTGAAGAGGGGATTATTAAGGGTTTATATTTATTCCAAAAAACCAAACTTAAAAATAAATTGCAGGTGCAATTAATGGGTTCTGGAACAATTTTTCGTGAAGTCATTAAAGCGGCGGAAATTCTTGAAAAAGAATTTAAAGTTTCAAGCACAGTTTGGAGTGCAACGAGTTTTAACGAATTGCGGCGTGATATCGAGCATGTAGAACGCCATAATCGTTTACAACCTAAAAAGCCAAAAGTCCCTTATGTGACCGAATGTCTAGCCAAACATGCTGGACCGGTTATTGCGGCCACGGATTATATTAAATTATATGCTGATCAAATCCACACTGCGGTGCCAACAGCTTATTATGCATTAGGCACCAATGGTTTTGGTCGCAGCGATACCCGTGAAGCTTTACGGGAATTTTTTGAAGTTGATGCCAAGATGATTGCTTATACGGCATTAACGGCCTTAGTTGAGCAAGGTGATTTGCCGGCCACGATTTTGCCGGCGGCAATTAAAAAGCTTGGTATTAAAACCGATCGTCCCGATCCTGTGACGGTATGATGAGGAGAAAAAAGTGAGTAAATCACAAATACGGATCCCAGATATTGGCGGCGCTGAAAAGGTCGATGTCATTGAAGTCTTTGTTAAGCCTGGCGATACCATTTCAGCGGAAGATTCGTTGATCACTCTGGAAGGTGATAAGGCCACTATGGAGGTACCATCACCATTAGCGGGTACAGTCGATGCGGTATCGATTAAAGTCGGCGATAAAGTTTCCATGGGTGATTTAATTTTAACAGTAACCGCTGATGCTGTGGCTGAACCTGCAGTCGAGGAAACTTCTGCACCTAAAGCAACGCCTAATGCACCAACAACTGAAACCACTCAAGAAGTGCGTGTGCCAGATATTGGCGATGCGACAGATGTTGATGTGATTGAGGTGGTTGCTAAGGTCGGTGATGAAGTGAATGCTGAAGATCCATTAATCACCTTAGAAGGCGATAAAGCGACGATGGAAGTACCTTCGCCGTTGGCTGGTAAAGTTGATCAGGTCAATATTAAAGTTGGTGATAAAGTGTCAAAAGGGGATTTAATTTTAACTATTAAGACCACAGCAGCAATCGCAGTTGCTGCGAAACCCGCTGAGCCAGAATTGGCACCAACGCCTGTGAAATCCGCTGAATCAAAATCGGCGCCAGCTGCGACCAATAATGCTAGCGTGCATGCCGGTCCTGCGGTGCGACGTTTAGCGCATGAGCTTGATATTAACTTGGCGAGTGTTAAAGGCAGTGGTGAAAAAGGGCGTATTACTAAAGAAGACATAAAAAAACTTGTCGGTGGTGGAGCCAGTGGTGGCGTCATGACAGGTCTGCCGCCATTGCCAGCAGTAGATTTCAGCAAATTTGGCCCGGTAGAAACCAAATCGTTGTCAAAAATCCAAAAAATTTCCGGCCCCAGTTTGCATCGCAATTGGGTATCGATTCCACATATTACCCAAACGCATGAGGCTGATATCACTGAACTCGAGGCTTTTCGTCAAGAACAGAAAGAATATGCTAAACAACAAGGCGTGCGTTTGACGCCGATTGCTTTTATCATGAAAGCCGTGGTGGCTGCACTCAAAGAATTCCCAACTTTTAATGCATCGCTGGCAGCAAATGGTGGTGAGTTAATACTTAAAAAATATTTTCATATTGGTGTGGCGGTTGATACGCCTGGTGGATTGGTGGTACCAGTTATTCGTGATGTGGATAAAAAAAGTTTATTTGAGTTAGCTGCAGAATTGGGTGAAATTAGCAATAAAGCGCGCACCACAGGTCTTAGTATGAAGGATATGTCGGGTGGTTGTTTCACTATTTCTAGTTTAGGCGGCATTGGCGGCGGGTTTTTTACGCCCATCATTAATGCGCCTGAAGTTGCGATTCTTGGGGTCTCGCGTTCTGCGTATAAACCCATTTATCAGTCACAGACGGCTGATTTTATTCCGCGCTTGATGTTGCCACTGAGTTTGTCGTATGATCATCGCGTCATCGACGGGGCAACGGGTGCGCGGTTTGTCACTTATCTGGCCGATCGATTGGCAGATATCCGAACTTTACTTTTATAAGAATATCGAGGCGAACATGACAAATGAAATTCATGCCGAAGTGGCGGTGTTGGGTAGTGGTCCAGGCGGTTATTCTGCGGCATTTCGGGCGGCGGATTTAGGTAAAAAAGTTGTCTTAATTGAGCGCTTCGATAATATCGGCGGGGTTTGTTTAAATGTGGGTTGTATTCCATCAAAAGCTTTATTGCATGCCGCCAAAGTGATTGATGAAGCCGAAGAAATGGTGCCTTGCGGTATTACTTTTAGCAAGCCCAAAATTGATGTTGTCAAATTACGTGGTTGGAAAGATAGCGTCATTAAAAAATTAACTGGCGGCTTAAAGATGATGGCTAAACAACGTAAAGTGGAAGTAGTCACAGGCTTTGGTAAATTTATTGATCCCAACACTCTAAGTGTCGACAATAATGGTACAGTCACACAAGTGAAGTTTGAGCAATGTGTTATTGCAGCCGGTTCTTTACCAGTTAAGTTGCCTTTTATTCCTGAAGATCCACGCATTATCGATTCCACTGGCGCCTTAGAATTAGAAGATCCTAATTGTGAATTATTAGTGATGGGCGGTGGAATTATTGGTCTGGAAATGGCAACCGTTTATCATGCTTTGGGCGCGAAAATTAGTATTGTGGAGTTAATGGATCAGATTATTCCGGGTGCTGATGCCGATGTCGTTAAACCTTTATATCAACGCATCAGTAAACGCTATGAGTCGATTATGTTGAAAACTAAAGTCACTGCTGTAGAAGCCAAAAAAGACGGTATTTATGTGACTTTTGAAGGTGAAAATGTTCCTCAAGAAAATCCCAAACGTTTTGATCGCATGTTGGTGGCCGTAGGACGCAAACCCAATGGACACTCAATCGATGCCGATAAGGCCGGGGTTAATGTCGACGAACGTGGGTTTATTGCGGTGGACAAACAATTAAAAACTAACGTGTCACATATTTTTGCGATTGGGGATATTATTGGCCAACCCATGTTGGCGCATAAAGCTTCCCATGAGGGTCGATTGGCGGCAGAAGTGATTGCTGGCAAAAAACATTTCTTTGACGCTAAATGTATTCCTGGTGTTGCTTACACCGATCCGGAAGTGGCTTGGACAGGTATGACTGAAGTTGAAGCTAAAAAGCAAGGCATTAAATACGGTAAAGGGGTGTTTCCATGGATGGCATCGGGTCGTGCCTTATCAGTTAATCGCACCGAAGGGCTTACCAAGTTATTATTCGATGAAAATGGCACGGTGATTGGGGGTGCAACAGTCGGTGTGAACGCTGGCGAGTTAATTGCTGAAGTGACACTTGCCGTTGAAATGGGCGCCGATGCGGAAGATATTGCTCTGACTATTCATCCACACCCAACTTTATCCGAATCAGTTATGATGGCCACAGAAATGTTTGAAGGGACGATTACCGATTTGTACGCGCCGAAAAAGAAAGAATAACTTTCAGTATTCCTTAAGTAAAAATTAAAAATAAAAAACACCCCGTATTTCTGTAAAAATACGGGCTTTATCCTATTCGATATCTTGTAAAGTAGTTAAGTCATGTTTTAGTGTAATATTCTATTGTTAATAAAATTTAATTTATTAGAGGTAAGAAAATGTGTAGGGCGTATAGAGTGTGTTGTGATGAAAGGGTCTATAGGGTTGCTAAGATGTTTTAGCTTGAGAAAACATCATCTGATTGACTATCTAGAAGTTGATTCAGATATATTGAAAAAATTGCAAGACGCTAATTTTGTTCCAAAATCTAATTTAAGTAAATCTGATGAGACTACAAGTTTAATGAAGGATATTGAGAATACGATATATGGCAAAACACCGTCCTCTTGTGCGCTAGAAGTAGGAGAACTGTCTGGCGGAGAGCGCAACTCAAAACCATTAAGCGGGAGTTAAAAAGGTTTGGCGATGTATTTAGATTGCTTTGTCTAAATTTTATAGCGATTGATTCATCATCGCTAATATTTCACTACGGTATTTTTTTGAATGCTTCTTCAATAAAATATCCATATGGAAAATATCTTTTTAAAATTGATTCCTAAGCGTTGCCAGTGTTGTAAAGCATTAGTCATAGAGCGATTGCCTTTATGTGTTCGATGTTATTTGGCGTTAAGTTGGCAGATTAACACTTGCCTAATTTGTGCAATAAAACTCCCAGGCGAATGTTTAAAGATGTGTGGTCAGTGCCTGCAGCAGCTGCCTTTGCAGCAGAAAAGTTTTGCAGCTTTAGAATATAGTTTGTCAGTAAAGCATTGGGTTTTGCAATTAAAATTTTATCGGCAATGTCGTTATGGGTATTTTCTAGGAAATCTATTAGCAGATTACTTAGTGCCGCGACTGGTTAATAAGCCAGAAATTATTATTCCAGTGCCATTGCATAGAAAACGTTTGCGTGAGAGGGGTTTTAATCAAGCAGAGTTAATTGCTGACTCTGTTGGTCAGCGGTTACGTATTCCGGTGATTAAATCTTTAGTAAAGCGTATCAAGCCAACTATAGCGCAAACGGGTTTAAAAGCTTGGGTGAGGCATAAAAACTTACAAGGCGCATTTTATTTGAGAAAATCCTTGTCGGTTAAATCAGTGGCCATTGTCGATGATGTTTATACTACAGGAGCGACAACTCAAGCATTAGCATATTGTTTGAAAAATCGGGGTGTTAAGAATATTCAGGTTTGGTGTGTGGCGCGAGCCAATTGATAATCACTACGGTATTGTTTCTTTTGCTATTAATCTATGCTTAACTTTCTTGTGCAAAGAAGGTTTACTAATGGCAAATGCAATTCATCAGGCTTCTGATAAATTATTTAAGCAGTCGATGTCAAGATTATCGGTAGCTAAAGATTTTTTTAGTCAGCATCTTCCCAAAAATTTTTACCAAAAGGTTAATTGGAACAGCTTGCGCTTGGATAAAGAAACCTTTATTGATCAAAATTATAAAGCACATGCTGCTGATATTGTTTATCAAGTTAAAACCACTGATGGTGGTAAGGTTTATTTTTATCTATTATGTGAGCATCAGAGTAAGGTTGATTCGCGTATGGCATTTCGTGTTTTTCTTTATACTGTGAGGCTCATGGAGCATCATTATAAGCAATTTCCTAAAGGTGAATTGCCATTAGTATACCCTATGGTGATTTATTCAGGGGAGCCTGTTTGGACGGCGCCGAAAGAGTTGTATGCTTTGTTTGGTAAGCAGGCTAAATTAGCTCGCCAATATCTTACCCAATATCAATTGGTTGATATTCATCGTTTGCAAGATGAAGATTTACGCCAACGGTTGTTGGCTGGTGTTATGCAATATACACTGAAATATCAGAAAACTAGAAAATTAAAGGCATATTTAAAGACTTTAATGACCTGGTTAGATCAGCTTGATTTTCAAGGAGACAAAGATTATGCTGTAGTTGTGTTGAGATATGTAGTAGATGCGTTGAGAAAAGATGCTGACAAAGATTTATTTATTCAATCAATAAACCAACTTTCATCAGATAAGTTAAAGGACAAAGCAATGAGTTTTGCACAACAATTTGAAAAATATGGCTTTGAAAAAGGCATTAAGCAAGGTGTACAGCAAGGCATGCAGCAAGGCATGCAGCAAGGCATGCAGCAAGGCATGCAGCAAGGCGTGCAACAAGGTCGCGAGGTTGAGCGTATAGCGCTGGCACGTAAAATGTTATCTGAAAATATAGATGCATTGCTTATTCAGCGACTCACGGGGCTTTCTCAAAGAATGATTGATGCATTGATTAATGAAGAGAAAGTTTAATAGAAATATTTTCTACACCAATATCAGCGAAAATATTTTGGCTCACGCTTCGGTAGCATGCGTTTTAAAACATTGTCACGATCAATTAAGTGATGTTTGATTGCCGCCAGGATGTGAATAATCAATAATGCAGTAACCACCCAAGCTAGATAGTAATGAATATTCTCAAATAAATGTCCAAGTGATTTATCTTTGGGTACCCAGGGCATTTTCACCGTAAACCACCACCAAAATTTCGTGGTGTAGCCGCCAGCGGTTGACATCGCAAGCCCGGATAAGGGTATTAGAATGACTGTGAGGTATAAGAGCCCATGTGTTAGGTGTGCTCCAAAACGTTGCCAAGCTGGAATATTACTGGGTAAGCGCGGTGTTGGGTTGACCCAACGCCAAAGTAAACGCAGCACCATTAATACTAGAATGGTTAGCCCAAGTGATTTGTGAATATTGATAAAAACAAAGCGAGTGGGTTTAGGAATAAAGCCTAAGCAGGCGCCGAGAATCAACATCATTATAATGCCAATCGCAACCAGCCAATGAAACCATTTAGCGAGACTGCCATAACTATCATGAGTATTGCTAAGTGCCATGTATCGTTTCCTTTTCCCTGGAGGATTTTATAATTATTATTGCATAACATACTGTATATTACTAATAAAAGCAGATAGAATGCTTGTTTCTAAAGCAACTTGGGCAGTTAAAGTGGCATTGAAACAAGATATTGACTGGAATGCCTATCGATTCGCACGGCGTCGTATGCAAACCGATGCGATTATTATTAACGAAATTACTCAGCGGATGATAGAGCGTTTGACATTATTTAAAATCAATCCGGCTCGAGTGGCGCTTATGGGTTCGGGACTGGAATTGATGCTAGCCGTGGTTGCAAAAAATTATCCTAAGGCCGATTGTTTAGGTTTTGACACAACGATTAATCAACAAGTAAAACGCCGGCGCTGGAAGTCGGCCAAATTGCTTGGCGTTAGTCATTATGATTGTTTGCCACTAAAAGACCGAAGTGTGGATTTATTATTAGCAAATTTAAATTTATTAGCCGTTAATAATATTGAGAAATACTTTCAAGAATTATTGCGTGTGCTAAAGCCGGAAGCTTGTGTATTGTTAACGGCCTTTGGGCCAGACACCTTAAAAGAATTGCGTCACAGTTTTAGTTTCGATAAATATCCACATGTACAAGAATTTATTGATATGCATGACTTAGGCGACGCTTTATTGCAAACAGGTTTTATTGATCCAGTGGTAGATATGGAGCAGTTAACTTTTCAATACAATAAAGTTAAACATTTGTGTCAGGATTTAAAAGCTGCGGGCTTAACAAATATCCATCCGCAGCGTCAACGTGGATTATTACCAAAAAATACTTGGCAGAAAATGTGCGAGAATTATCAAGCTCAATATAACGAAATCTTGCCAGCCAGTTTTGAAATCATTTATATTCATGCTTGGGCGCCTAAACAATTGATGGCTAAGGCAGTTAATGGTGAAGTAGTCATTCCAGTGAGCCATATTAAAAAATAATGGGAGAATATTATGCCTAACACTAAAAAAACTGAACAAGAGTTACGTGAAAAATTATCCGGTGATGCCTATGCGGTCACACAAAATAAAGCCACCGAGGCACCATTTAG
>JAHZKQ010000092.1 GCA_022600315.1 Gammaproteobacteria bacterium | reverse complement strand
ATAAACGCAACGACCATGACAATTAAATAAATAATCACTTGCTCGATATGGCCGAGTTTAAGGTGTTTAGTAAGAATAATTGGAATCGCAATAAACATCGCCGTTAAAATCGCATGCAAACAAAAAATCCCGGCATCCAAACGCAATAAGTGCGGGTTGCGAAGGCTGCTGCGAAAATAACGTGGTGAGGTTTCAATTTCTTCGTGAAGAATAACTTTATTTGGGCTGGGTAAGCGAAATAATAATAAAATGGCCACACCGGCTAATGCGGCAGTGACCCAAAAAATTCCGGCTAATCCCCAGTAAGCGTTAATGATGGGGCCAATGATAATGGCGACTGAAAATGCCATGCCGATAGTAAGCCCGAGCATTGCCATCGATTTAGAGCGATTTTCATCGCAAGTGAGATCGGCTACATAAGCTAAGATGGTGCTACCAATCGCGCCGGCGCCTTGCAACGCGCGACCCAAGATAATGCCGTAGATACCATGCGCCATGGCGGCAACAATACTGCCAATAATAAAGCACAGTAATCCAGTAAAAATAATTGGCTTACGGCCAAAACGGTCAGACAGCATGCCAAAGGGAATTTGCAGGCCTGCCTGAGTCAAACCATAAATGCCCAGCGCCAGACCAATTAGGGTGGCAGTGGCGCCAGGGAACTTGGCGGCGTAGACCGAAAACACGGGTAGGATCATAAAGAGGCCTAGCATGCGAAAGGCCATGATAAGAGCGAGGGTGGCGACAGATGAACGTTCTTGATGCATGGGATATTCCTATAAAGTTAAGTTTTAGGTTGCAGTCAGTGCGACATATCATATAGGATTTCGGCAACACTGAGAACCACCGAGGCCCTATGCCAAAGCCAACCAAGAAAATTCACCTCAAAGGGGTGCGTACCCACAATCTTAAGAACATTGATGTAGCGATTCCACGTGATCAATTGGTGGTGATTACTGGGCTATCAGGTTCAGGTAAGTCATCGCTCGCATTTGATACCCTGTATGCGGAAGGTCAGCGGCGCTATGTAGAATCCTTATCGTCTTATGCGCGCCAGTTTTTATCGATGATGGCAAAACCTGAGGTGGATCTTATTGAAGGTTTATCACCGGCGATTGCTATCGAGCAAAAATCTGCCTCGCATAATCCACGTTCAACGGTAGGCACGATTACCGAAATTTATGATTATTTACGTTTGCTATATGCGCGCGTTGGCAAGCCGCGTTGCCCAAAGCACGGTGTTGATTTAGAAGCGCAAACTGTCAGCCAAATGGTAGACTATGCCTTAGCCTTGCCAGAAGAAACGGCGGTCATGTTATTGGCGCCTATTGTGCGTTCACGCAAAGGCGAGCATCAACAAATTTTTCAAAACTTAAATCAACAAGGTTTTGTGCGCGCACGAGTGGATGGCAAAGTGCTTGAATTAGATGCACCACCAAGTTTAGACTTACGCCGCAAACACAATATTGAAGCCGTGGTGGATCGCTTGAAAATTCGTGCCACGCAACAGCAACGCTTAGCCGAATCCTTTGAAACCGCTTTACGCTTAAGTAATGGTTTGGCAATTTTGGTTAATTTAGATAAGAAAACCGAACAAGTTTTTTCTGCTCAATATGCTTGTGCCGAATGTGGCTATAGCATTGAAGAATTAGAGCCACGCTTATTTTCTTTTAATAATCCCAAAGGCGCTTGCCCAGATTGTGATGGCTTGGGGGTGCAGCAATTATTTGATCCTGATAAAGTCGTACACAATACCGAATTAAGTTTAGCTGGCGGAGCGATTCGTGGCTGGGATCGGCGACATTTGTATTATCACCAGATTTTAAATTCATTGGCCAAGCATTATCAATTTGATATTGAAGATGCCTTTGAAGATTTACCGGAAAAAATTCAAGAGATTATTTTATGGGGCAGTGATGATACTGAAATCACCTTTACCTATAAAAACCAGGGTGATCGTCAATACACGCGTACGCATCCATTTGAAGGTGTCATTCCTAACATGGAGCGGCGTTATCGCGAAACTGATTCGCAATCGGTGCGTGAAGAGCTTGCCAAGTATTTAACGTTAAGTCCCTGCGAAACTTGTCAAGGCAGTCGACTTTGCAAGGCGGCACGTTATGTATTTGTACGTAAGAAAAGTTTGCCAGAGGTTGCGGCAATGTCAATTGGTGAGGCCACAGAGTTTTTTAAAAATTTAAAATTAACGGGTAAACGGGGTCAAATTGCCGAGAAGATTTTAAAAGAAGTCTGCGCGCGTTTAGGTTTTTTAGTGAATGTAGGGTTGGACTATTTAAATTTAGCACGTAGTGCGGAGACTTTATCTGGTGGTGAGGCGCAACGAATTCGCTTAGCGAGTCAAATTGGTTCGGGTTTGGTGGGGGTGATGTATATTTTAGATGAACCATCGATTGGCTTGCATCAGCGCGATAACACTCGCTTATTAAATACCTTAACGCGTTTGCGTGATCTAGGAAATAGCGTGATTGTGGTTGAGCACGATGAAGAGGCGATTGCGCATGCAGATTATGTGATTGATATTGGTCCGGGGGCGGGTGTGCATGGGGGTGAAATTGTAGCCCAAGGTACGCCAGCAGAAATTAAACGCTGCAAGAAATCTTTAACGGGGCAATATTTATCGGGCAAAAAATCAATTCCGATTCCTACAAAACGTTTAAATAACACTTGTCGAAATCTATTAAAATTAAAAGGTGCTACACATAATAATCTAAAAAAAGTTAACTTAGAGATTCCGCTTGGTCTGATGACTTGCATTACCGGGGTCTCGGGTTCAGGCAAATCCAGTTTAATTAACGACACCTTATATCCTTTAGCGGCGCAGAGTTTAAATAGGGCGGCGCCCAGGATGATTGGTGAATATAAATCAATGGATGGGCTTGAGCATTTAGACAAAGTGGTGGATATTGATCAAAGCCCGATTGGCCGCACACCACGCTCCAATTCGGCGACTTATACTGGATTATTTACACCAATTAGAGAATTATTTGCCGGTACTCAAGAGGCACGCTCACGCGGTTATAAACCAGGGCGATTTAGTTTTAATGTTCGTGGTGGGCGTTGTGAGGCCTGTGAAGGTGATGGCGTGATTCGCGTTGAAATGCATTTTTTAGCAGATGTATATGTCACCTGTGATGTATGTAAAGGTAAGCGTTATAATCGTGAAACTTTAGAAGTAAAATACAAGGGCAAAAATATTCATGAAATTTTAAGTTTAACCGTCGAAGATGCGAGTGAATTTTTCTCGGCAGTGCCCGTAGTAGCGAGAAAATTAAAAACTTTAATGGCAGTGGGTTTAAGTTATATTACTTTAGGTCAAAGTGCGACGACTTTATCCGGTGGTGAAGCGCAGCGCATTAAACTCGCCAAAGAATTATCGCGGCGTGATACCGGGCGCACTTTATATATTTTGGATGAGCCTACTACCGGCTTACACTTTCACGATATTTTGCAGTTGATGCAGGTGTTAATGCACTTGCGTGATAATGGTAATACCATTGTGATTATCGAACATAACCTAGATGTGATTAAGATGGCTGACTGGATTGTAGATTTAGGGCCTGAAGGTGGCGACGGTGGTGGTGAAATTATTGCCACTGGCACTCCGGAAACTATCGCTAAACAAAAACAATCCTACACCGGACAATATTTAAAAAAGATATTGTAAATTAAGTTCTGT
>JAHZKQ010000091.1 GCA_022600315.1 Gammaproteobacteria bacterium | reverse complement strand
TGGTTTTACTGTGGATGAAATCCAGGGTTCAAAAATCATTGGCCGTAAGGTTGAATATAAATATTATTTTGCACAACAAGAGATTCCTGAGTTAGTCGAAGCATTAGATATTGCCTTATTGGGGGTTAGTGGTATTTTGCGGTGCCCGCAAGGCTGGGTGTTTGGTCGGCGTGCGCAAACCGTAACAGAATATCCTGGAGTGTGGGAGTTAGTCCCATCGGGAAATATTGATGCAAGCTATATTATGACTGATAGTACTACCGCTGTTCGGCAACAATTATTTACTGAGCTTAAAGAGGAGGTTGGGTTGGCGGCAGAAGATATTGTCGCTACACGTTTGCAAGTGATGGTGGTTGATGCTAAGGCACATGCGATTGATATTGGGGTCATGCTTGATACGAATCTGGCATTTGAAAATATTTTACAAGCTCAGCAACGTTTGGGTTCTTTAGAGTACGATGCACTGCAAGTGATTAGTTTTGAAGGGTTAAATGATTTTTTCGAAGATTATCCAGTATTAGAGGCTTCAAAGTGTTTTTTAAATTCTATTGATCATGCGGCAGGCTCATGAAATTAGGTTTGGGTGCAGTACAATTTGGGCTGCCTTACGGCGTGCAAAAAAATCCCAAAGTATCTTTAGCTGAAGTAAAAAATATTTTAGCATTGGCGAAGCAAAATGATGTCTCTTTAATTGATACCAGCTGCGCCTATGGAGATAGTGAAAAAGCGCTGGGATTAGCGATAGAGACTACGGGTGATTTTTCAATCGTCAGTAAAACGCCGAGCTTTAATTTAGCTAAACTAACCGATCAGCATGGTGGTCAGGTCTATAATACATGTATGGCTTCTTTGCGGCGTTTAAACAGACAAAAACTCTATGGTTTGTTAGTGCATGCGGCGGATGACTTATTAGTGCCGGGCGGAGAATACATTTATGAGGCGTTGCAAAGCTTAAAAGCGCAAGGCAAAGTGGAAAAAATTGGTGTATCAGTTTATTCGCCAGTACAACTTGAGAAAATCGAGAAAAAATATGCAATTGATTTAGTGCAATTGCCCATTAATATTTTTGATCAACGCTTTTTACAAACCGGTTATTTAGTCGATTTAGCTAAGCGTAATATCGAAGTGCATGCCCGCAGTGTGTTTTTGCAGGGCGTGCTTTTACATCCGCTTGAAAGATTGCCGACTTATTTTGCAGAGCATAAGATATGGTTTAAGCAATACCACCAGCAGTTAGCAAACCTAAACACAACGCCGGTCAATGCTGCATTAGGCTTTGCCAGCAGCTTGCCAGGTATTACAGTGGCTTTGTTGGGCGTGCATTCAAGCACGCAGTTGCAGCAAAATATTAATGTATTTAGCAATGAGAAACAATTTAATTATCAGGCTTTGCAGGCGATGGCCTGTGATAATCAAGACTTAATTGATCCAAGGAGATGGCAGTCATGAAAAATTCCTTTGCGGTTAAAGATCGTGTCTTTGTTATTACCGGTGCGACCGGTTATTTGGGGCAGCAAATGGTTAAGGATTTAATTGCTGAGGGAGCGAGCGTCGCAGTGCTTTCACAAACACTAACTAAAGCAGAAAAATTTTGTAACAGCTTAAATAATCCTCGCGCAAAGGCTTTTGCAGTTAACATCGCGCAAACCGATAGTGTGAAAAACTGTTTTGATAAAGTGCTAAAAGATTTTGGTGCTATTGATGTATTAGTCAATAACGCTTATTTCGGGGTGACAAAATCGTTTGAAGATACTCTGGATGATGACTGGGATGTTGCTTTAGACGGTTCGGTTAAGTCCGTACACCGTTGTGTGTTGGCGGCATTACCCGCATTAAAAAAATCCGCAGTAGGGCGCGTCATTAATATTGCCTCGATGTATGGATTGGTCTGCCCTGATCCTTCCATTTATTCTGAATCTAAAAAAATGAACCCATTAAGTTATGGTGTAGGTAAAGCTGCCATTGTGCACTATACAAAATATGCGGCGATGAAATTAGCGCCAGAAAACATTACCGTAAACTGCGTAAGTTACGGACCCTTCCCCAATCCAGATAAAGTAAATGACGATATATTTAAACAAAAAGTAGCGGCTAAAACGCTGTTAGGCAGAATCGGTGAATTAAAAGATGTCACTGCGCCAATTTATTTCTTAGCCATGCCAGCAAGTGCCTACATTACCGGGCAAAATATTATCGTTGATGGAGGCTGGACAACATGGTAAATGTGTTAGGGATTATTCAGGCACGGATGGCATCGAATCGATTACCAGCAAAAATTATGTTGGATTTAGCTGGTAAACCGTTATTGGCGCGAGTGATTGAATCGGTGAGGGCTACACAATGCATCGATGAATTAATAGTAGCGACTTCAGACGATGGCAGCGATGATATCACTAAAGCTTTTTGCGAACAGAATAAAATGCCTTGTTTTCGTGGCTCATCAAGCAATGTCTTAGCACGGTTTTATCAAGCTGCAAAAATTTATCAGCCTAAATATATTGTTCGCATTACGGCGGATAATCCATTAACTTCAGCAATATTGCTTGATGATTTATATGCGCAGTTTATCGCTGCAAAAGTAGA
>JAHZKQ010000090.1 GCA_022600315.1 Gammaproteobacteria bacterium | reverse complement strand
TGCATAGCCATCATCTTCAGTGGATTTTTTAAATTGATCATCAAGAAAATCGCCGTTGCCCAGTGAAATTGCTCTAAAGACCTTACGGAAAATTTGATTTTTTAAATAATTACGAACTTTAGCACGAAAATTTTCAACGATATACGAAGCATTTGCCGCCCAAATTAAATCAACGGGATCAACTGCAGAGAAAATTTCGTTTTCCTTAAACTCTTTATCCTCAACTTTGTCTTTCTGACTAACAAATTTCGCCGCCAAGTTTTCTTTAAGAATCCCATAGGCCATCACTGAAAATGAAGAATGCAACGGGCCAGTAAAATTGGAAATCGAATTTTCAGCAAGCTCAGTAAGTTTGTAATTTAACTTTTCGGCTGATTTAGAGTCAAATAAACTAAAATCAATCCCTTCTAGCTCTTGACTAAAGAATTTATTTAAAAGCTCTCTATCAAGGCATGAATCTGCGCCAGCTGGATGTTTATCAAAATAGTCTCGCAAACTTTTCAATAACGGCAGTATTTTTATTTTTTGTGGCTCACTTAACTTATCTAGCTCAAGTCTGATATCTTGTTCAATTTTATTTTCTCGCTCTTGAAGACCTGTGATACGACCAAACAATAATGAGGTTGCCCAGCGGAAAAAATAAATTAAATTTTGTTGATTTTTTCCTGAATCTTCAGCGTATTGGAATAAATAATAAAAATAACCATATTGTGTAATGCTAGGATCTATCGTTTCTGTGGCTGCTAATACCCCTTTCGACTCTTTTTTTAATTCTTCTACCTCTGACTTTTCTACTTTATCTTGAGCTACTGTTGCAGATCTTGAATTAAACCCAAACTCTTCTTCTGGCTCTTCATCTTGCTTGTGGTGTTTTTTCATGACATAAACTCCTAGTGAGTTGACGCCATATAAGTAGAGGGTTGCAATGATTCAATAGACTATAACCATGCTTACAAGTGTCAACATTTAAGTTTCCCCGCTCCCACCAAAATGCCTACTTGGTTTTTTAGGGCTTACTCTCATGTCGAAACTGCAGTATAAATAATATCCATTTGGTGATTCATGACTCAGATCAAGCGAACTTAAAATGATCAAAATAGAGTTTAACCGCAAGAATATTCGCATCTACCACAGCAAGTGGTATATTGTAATTATTAGATACTTATTTGGTGAAACCACAAGGAGTGGAAGAATTCATGCAAGTTGATCCGTTTATTAAGAATCCACCCTTTAATAAATGCAAACATTGCCGCGTTGCCTCAGCTTGCCTACCCGCCAACCTTAATAAAACCTTAATAAAAGATGCCAAGCTTTTTAATTTTCGCGCCCGCATTCTTGAGCCCGGTCAACACCTCTGCCATCAAGGCCAAGTTAATGATCATATCTATGCGATTCGCTCCGGCACTTTGAAAAGTTATTTATCGCGCCCTGACGGCGAAGAATTCGTAATGGAATTTCATTTACCGCCCGAATTGTTTGGTTGGGAAGCTTTGGACCCGGAACAAGGTGCATTATCGGTGATTGCTTTAGATCATTGCAATGTCTGCGAAATCCCCATTGCTAAGCTGGAAAAGTTAATGGGAATTTCACCGGAATTAGTTCAACAACTTACTTTAATGTTTAGCCATAAGATACGTTCACAGAATATGATTTTACTGCGCACCAGCGCCGAACAACGGGTTGCGCATTTTATTTTGCAGCTATCGATACGCTATCAAGCGCTTGGTAATCCTTATAATTTATGCAAGCTTGATATGACTCATCAAGATATTGCTAATTATTTGCGGATTGCTCCAGAAACCATTAGCCGCACCCTACGCAATATGCAAACGCGCGGCATTATTAAATCCGAACGACGAAAAATTTACATTGAAAATATGCCCAAACTGCGCGAACTTTCTCAGCTGGTAACAGAACTTAGCGTGCCGGAACTTAAGCCGGTTTAATTGACGATAACAAACAGCGCATTTTTAATCGCCAACGCCAGAGCACCAATAACAATCCTGCCGCAATACCAATAATCGCTGCGCTGCGCACACCGATCACACCCCAATGAAAAATAAACCCAAATATATACGCAAACGGAATCACCAATACCCAAACTGACAGCACACTGGCCCACATCGGCCACTTGGTATCATACAGGCCGCGTAAAGAACCGGTCACTAACATACGTATACTATCAAATAAGAAAACACAAGCCGCTATTCTAAATAGCCAAATAACATAGTATAAGGTTAAACTATTTTGCGACGCATGAGTATGAAAATACAATCCAGCCAATTGCATTGGGAAGAAAATCCAAATGACACTGGAAATAATTGCCATCGCCAGTGCTAATAAAATCGAAAGATTGCCGACTCTAGGTAACCTTAAGTATTCCTTAGTACCTACCACTTGACTTACTAGTATGCCACTGGCTTCAGAAACTGCAAAAGCCGGCACAATAAATAAAAACAACCATTGCTGCACGACTTGATCGGCCGCTAAAGCTTGCTCTCCAATCCAACCAATCATCACCGATAACACAAAAAAACCTAACAATTCACCGCCAATTTGAAAACACATCGGCCAACCAATTTGAAATGCCTGACGAAAATAATTCCACTGCTTAGGCCAGTTAAACTCGAAAATTTTCATGCATCGAAAATCTTTAATCCTATAAAAACAAATCAATAAGATAAATAAATTAAACCAAGCTTCAATCGCGTAAGCATACCCCATCCCGGCCACGCCAAGCGCAGGCAAACCATATTTGCCAAAAATAAATATATACGCTAACGGCACATATAAAACTAACGCAATAACATTTAAAGTAATCACCAGGCGCTGCTTTAAAATACCGTATAAAAACTGCTGTAATACACACATTAATAAAATAGCCGGTACTGCCCACGCCATAGCATGAAAATATTGGCTTACATAATAGACTAATGCCGGTTTTTGACCTAATAATAAGAGAATTTGCCCAACATGCACATAAAGCAATAACATTGGCACTGTTAAAACAATTGCCAATACGCAACCTTGCCGCAATAACTCACCCATCTCAGAGAATCTGCTCGCGCCATAGTGTTGGCCGGCCATCACACTCATGGCAAAGAGGATGGGCACAAAAAAACAAAATAAAGTTGCCGAGCTGGCGTTGATTAAAGCACTGGCGGCTAATTCATCATGTCCTAAATGCGCCACCATTAAAAACCCAATAAAAGTAGTGAGCATTTGTAAAAAC
>JAHZKQ010000089.1 GCA_022600315.1 Gammaproteobacteria bacterium | reverse complement strand
TGGATAATCTGCCTGAATTAGCCAGTAATTTAAGTTTAGGGATGTCAGGTTCTGTGGTGGGTGCTTTAGCCGCGAAAGCGATGTCTACAGTTTGTGGTTATTTCGGCAGTTTTTTTGCAGCAGGGCCAAAATCTTCTGCAGATGATGCAGCGGATCGAATGGAGCGGGGTTTTTCTTGTTAGAATATTGGTTTTAAGCGCTAAATCCAGGGCGGCTGAAATGTTGGTTCTCTTCATCATCAGATGCAGCAATGGCCGCCTCAACTTGTGGGCCAAAGCTAAGTGTTAGGCTAAAGGCTTGGGTATAAGCTTGAGTGTTTTCATTGGCATTAAGGCCGTTAATAAATGAACCAATCGAGTTATCTAGGTTTACCTGGTCTTCGGTAGTTTCATTATCTTCTGCAGTGCTTTGTTCTGACTTAGTTAGTGTCAAATAATTACTTAAGGCAGTTAAAGTAGTTTGAATCTCAGTGCCAAGTTCATCAGTTTGTTCTTCATCCTCATTTTGAGCAGTATGGCTTGGTTTTAGTGTTGGGTTTAATTTAATAAGTAATTCCGGTAAATGTTGGCCCAAGGTTTGGAACGTTGCTAGGCGCTCGGCATCATCATAATTTGCTTGGCGAAACGCAAAGGCTAATTCAAGCGGTGCATCGCGTAATTTGCGCAGTTCTGGGTTATTTAAGTTTTTATCTAATGCGTCTTGATAGGCTTCGCGATATTTGGCAAAGTCATCGATTGCTTCATCGGCCAATAACTTTTTGAGGTTATGGTTATCACCACGAATAATGGCTGCAATAATTTTATCGCTAGCTGTTAATGCTGGTCTAGGTGGTTTTTGTAAATAATCTTTAGTTTCCATCTGCCGTGTCCTGCAACGCTTTATCTCAGTAGTGTCCCTAGCATAGCGCAAGAAGCTTAAACTAATATTAAAAGTTTAGGCCTATGTGTATATTTTACCTAACTTATTGATTTTTTACAGCAAATAACTGCATTCAAAGTGCGATTATTTAAAAGCTATAAGCTATTGAATTACAAGGGTAAGTACCTAATGTACAGGAAAAATGGTAAAAAATGAGCTAAATTTACAGTAGGGCGGAAGTATGTATTGGCTTTGAGCCAAGGTCATTGGAGTAAACCATATCATAGGTATATGGAGGAGGATTAGGCGATGTTCAGTAAGACATTAGACACGACTCTGAACGATGCCTTTACCAAGGCTCGTGATAAACGTCATGAGTTTATATCGGTGGAGCACTTGTTGTTAGCTTTGTTGGATGACTCGGAAGCCAGTACCGTCTTAATGGCTTGTGGCGCTAATATTGATCGACTACGGGCGGGCCTAGGAATATTTATTGATGAAACCACCCCGCAGATTCCGATGAATGTGGAACGTGAAATTCAACCGACTTTAAGTTTTCAACGCGTTTTGCAACGGGCAATTTTTAAAGTGCAAAGTTCAGGTTTGCCGGAAGTCACTGGGACTAATGTCTTGTTGGCAATCTTTGGTGAACAAGATAGTCAGGCAGTGTATTTTTTGCATCAGGAAAATGTGACACGCATTGATATATTAAATTATACGACACAAGGTATTTCTAAAGCCGAGCGCAGTAATTTAACCAGTTTTTCGCAAAGTGATAGCATTCAGCCAGCCGCTGACCCTATGATGCCAACCGAGCCAGGTGGTGAAGAAAATATCATTGAAACCTATGCGATTAATTTAAATGATAAGGCCCGTGCTGGTAAAATTGATCCGCTTATTGGCCGCGATCAAGAACTGATGCGGTGCGTACAAATCTTATGTCGACGCAATAAAAATAATCCATTGTTTGTTGGCGAAGCTGGAGTGGGTAAGACAGCCATTGCGGAAGGTTTGGCACAGTTAATTGTCGATAAAAAAGTACCAAAGCCTTTAGAACATAGTACGATTTATTCTTTAGATTTAGGGGTATTATTAGCCGGAACAAAATACCGTGGCGATTTTGAAAAACGTTTTAAAGCGGTATTAAATGCTTTAAGTCGTCACACTGGGGCAATTATTTTTATCGATGAGATTCATAATTTAATTGGTGCGGGCTTGGCAACCGGTGGTACCATGGATGCCTCTAATTTAATTAAACCATTGTTAAGCTCTGGTGAAATTCGTTGCATGGGCGCAACCACTTATGAAGAATTTAGAAATTATTTTTCTAAGGATCATGCTTTACATCGTCGCTTTCAAAAAATTGATGTTGAGGAACCCAGCCCCGAAGAAACCCTGCAAATTCTTGAAGGTTTGATGCCAAGATTTGAAAAATATCACAATATTAAATATCAACCTGAAGCATTAAATCGTACAGTTGAGTTAGCTTCGCGCTATATGAATGATCGTCACTTACCAGATAAGGCAATTGATATTATTGATGAGGCAGGAGCTTGTCAGCGCCTGCAAAAGAAAACCAAACGGCTCGACTCTATTGGTCCAGAAGAAGTTGAGGCAGTGGTAGCGCGAATGATGCGGGTACCAATTGAAAGTCTATCGACCAGTGATCGACAATTATTAAAATCATTACCGGTTAAATTAAAGAAAGTGGTATTTGGGCAAGATCAAGCTATTGAGACTTTAACCAATGCCATTAAGTTATCACGTTCAGGTTTGCGTGAAGAGAATAAGCCAGTGGGCTCATTTTTAATGGCAGGCCCAACAGGTGTGGGTAAAACGGAAGTTAGCAAGCAATTGGCTGAGAATTTAGGAGTTGAATTGATTCGTTTTGATATGTCGGAGTATATGGAAAGTCACACCGTTTCAAGAATGGTCGGTGCGCCTCCAGGTTATGTGGGCTACGATCAAGGTGGCTTATTAACGGAGGCGGTAATCAAACATCCACACGCAGTATTATTACTGGATGAAATTGAAAAAGCCCACCAAGATTTATTTAATATATTATTACAGGTTATGGATTACGGTTGTCTTACCGATAGTAATGGACGCAAAGCGGATTTTCGTCATGTCATTATTATTATGACGACCAATGCTGGTGCCGATCAATTAGAGCGTACCTCGGTAGGGTTTACTGAGCAAGATCATGCCAGTGACGGTATGTTGGCGGTGCAAAAATTATTTACGCCTGAGTTTCGTAATCGTCTCGATGCAATTTTACAATTTAATAGTTTAGAGACAGATACCGTGCATAAAATTGTGGATAAAAATTTATCTCAACTCGAAGAGCAGTTAAGCAGTCAAAAAGTTGAGATGAAGGTCTCTAAAGCGGCTAAAGATTGGCTGGCTGAACGTGGCTATGATCGCAGCATGGGCGCACGGCCAATGGCGCGATTAATTCAAGAGCGGCTAAAGCAGCCGCTAGCCGAAGAAATTCTATTCGGCCGCTTAGGTGATGGCACAGTTCGAGTTAAAATTGATATTCAGAATGATGATATTATCATCAAGCTTAATAAGTCTGAATTGGTTGAAGTTTGATCGTACTTGTGTTTTTATCATGCCCTTGGCACACTGGATAGAGGTGTTGGACCGGGGTTGATTCCATTATTAAATATTTAGGCATTTTAAGTTTATTGCTGCTCGCTTCTGTGAGTCTTGCCAGTGCACGACCGTTATGTATTGCGCATTTAAAACATCCGCCTTATTTATATGCAGCATTTATTTATCCAGATACCAGCCGTTTAAATGATTATGATATGCGTCGCCTTGATGGGGCGTTTAAACATTTAGACGTGTTGGTTTATTCGGTGGGTTTAGTGGATCATGCGCATCGCTTGCATTTATCAATTGCGGCGCGGCATAACTTGCGTTTAATTCATCGTTGGCTGATTAAGCATCATGAGCATACGCATTTAATGCTCGCAATCGCCGGTTGGGGATCAGAATCTAAAGCGGCGCCAGTATTTAGATCAAGTAGTATGCGCCAACGCTTTTTGGCTTCAGTGGCTACTTATGGG
>JAHZKQ010000088.1 GCA_022600315.1 Gammaproteobacteria bacterium | reverse complement strand
TTAGCTGACAAACTTCTTGTTCTCGACAACCAGTGTTGACTTTAAACAAGGCCATTTCGCTGAGATGTAAGGGTAACAAATTAAAAAGCTTATCCTGTTCTTTCCAAGTAATAGGGTAAGGCTGCCTTACCTAAACTCCATTTAGATTATTTATGGTAAAACAATTTTAATGATGTTTAATCATGACTTCAAAGAGTTAGAATGCCGCAGATGCAACAATTTATTCAACAAAGCCATTTTCACTCAATGGGTGAAAAGCTAACTGCGGCGCAAAGATTAAAATAAAATATAATCATGCAATTACTTCACAAACCCAGTTTTCAACTGCTGAATTTAAGATAATGATACCCCGTTATTTTAGAGGTTGCTGTTGTCCTGAGCTAAGAATTCCTTAATCTCCTTGCTCTAAACTGTGTAGACATCACCTATTAACCAAGAGGTCGTACAATGAAATTCAGTATTCCATTCACTAATTATGCATTAAATATTCAAGTTGGTTCTCCTAACAGTTTAGGTTTGCGAGCAACGGCTATTTTTCTGATGGGGGCAGCGACGGTTGTTAAGACGGCTGCTGATTTTAGTGTCAAGCTGGTTAAAACGGTTGGTGAAGGCTTTGAGTCAATCACTGTGTTTAAACCAGAGCGTCCCATTCGTGATGTTGCTTGTGATGGCCATGAGGCTAGAATGGCAAATGAAGATGTTGAATACTATACAAAGATTTTAAAAGGAGAGTACGGTCTTGCTTCCGAAATTTCTGATAATCCACAACATATCCCCTCCATTAATGGTACTTTTTGCAACTACTTAGAAGTCTATAACTCCTCTTTGAAAGCGTGTTTCGAGAATCAGACATTCAAACAACTGTATGAATACCAAACTAAATTATTTAAGGGCGCTGCTCAGGATATTAAAAATCAACTAGAGAAGAGCGAGAGTGACTGCAGCCCATTATCAACGAAAGCTATAGTGGCGATAGCTTCAATTGTGGCAACGGGTGGTGTGATAGCAGGTTGGTGTACATTCTGCCGGTCGCGTCAATCACCCCAAAATGCAGTAGTTCAAACTGAGGGAAGTGAACCTTTATCGAAAACTGGATCGCCTTCGCGTCTCTTCAATTCTTCTGGTTCGCGCCGAAATCCGAAGGAGACTTTTTGATTGGAAAAGAAACCAACACTTCTGAGCACCCTAGCTATGCTTCTTTTAATATCGAAGCCTCTCGCTAGGATAATAGGCTATCACCTCGTTGCATGTAAGGGATCGATAACACCGTTGATTTAATATTTCTAAGTCAGCAGTTTCTTGGATGAAAAAATTATTTATTGCGTGCATTTTTTGGAAGTATATTTTTGAAAATTATATTGTCTGGGGCGAAGCATTAACCAAGCGCAATAAACTCGAGTTTATGCTATCGAGTTAGGTGTGAGAATAATAATTTTTAACGTTAACATAAGGGTAATATAATGGATGGTGTACGGCGAAGAGAGGGAAGTGGAGGCGGAAAGAGAAGGGGCGTGAAATTATGGGGGCAACTCCAGCAAGGATGTGGTAAGATTAATATTTATCCTTACACTCCTTCGGATTGGATGGGTCTTCGGGGGAAGACTTATTTGATTGCAAATTCTGCTAACGATGTGTCACGGGCTAGTAATCAATTTAGATGCTGATATTCATAATATCCCTTGCGGGACTTTTGCGGGAGTGAGGCAGACATTTATAGGCATTTATGGACAATTGTAACGGAGTTTGACAAGAAAAAAATTAATAAAAACAATAGGATGATTAAGGATGAGTTATCTACGAACCAGGCGGTCGGAGGTTCGAATCCTTCCGGGCGCGCCAAATTTAAAAGCCTGCTTTCTAGTGGGTTTTTAAATTTGGTATTCTGTGGTTGGATGAGAGCCTTCGACAGGAATTAATTATGGCCCGACAAAAAATCCTTCATATCGCATATTTTCAATGAGTTATAACTCCTATTTAATGTTTTTTTGAAGAGCAGTGTGGTATACTTATAACATGAGCTTTTTGCGCTGCTTCTAGCAAGTATTGATTGGATGAATGTGCAATAACGGCAGTTCATGCAAACACAATTATATGGATAGTTGGAGCTATGAAGAGGTAACTATGAGTATTTTAAAACGCATCAATTGGACAAACACCCTATTTCTCACGCTGGTGCCGATTGCAGGAATTGTGGGTACAGTTTTCTTATGTGTCTTTGGGTTGGTGCATTGGCCTACTTGGATATTGATGGTTGGTTTGATTTTTTTGACAGGCTTATCAATTACAGCCGGTTATCATCGTCTGTTTTCACATAGAAGTTACAAGGCAGCCTGGCCGGTACGTCTATTACTATTATTGTTTGGTGCGGCTACGTTTGAGGGCAGTGTCTTAGAATGGACAACTGATCATCGCAATCATCATCGTTATACCGATACAGCTCAAGACCCTTATGATATCAAGAAGGGATTTTGGTGGGCGCATATGGGCTGGTTATTTATGTTGGATGAAAGTAAACGTAATTATTCTAATGTCTCTGATCTTATGGCAGATCCGCTCATTCGTTGGCAGCATCGCTTTTATCTGCCCATCGCATTGCTAATGGGTTTTGGATTACCCATGGCTATTGCAGCTTTGTGGGGAGACGCATGGGCTGGTTTAATTATTGCGGGGGCATTACGCATCAGCTTTGTTCAGCAGGGCACGTTTTGTATTAATTCAGTTTGTCATGTGTTTGGTAAACGGAGTTATTCAGAAGAACAAAGTGCCAGCGATCACTGGTTGGCCGCCTTGATTACATATGGCGAAGGTTATCATAACTTTCATCATCAGTTCCCATTAGATTATCGCAATGGCGTGCGCTTATACCACTATGATCCAACTAAATGGTTGATTTACGGTTTGTACCGAATGGGTTTGGCGCGGGATTTAAAGCGTATTGCTAAAACACGTATTCTTCATTATCGCATCCGTAATGATAATGCATGTTTAACCTCTTATTTAGCGAATTATCGTTCTTTACTTCCTGAAACAAAAGATGTGATGAAAACAATGCACGATAGTATTCTTGGTTTGATCGGTAAGCTGGAAAGACTTGATAAAACCATCGCTGAATTGAAAAAGAACTTTTCACGCAAGAGTGTGGGAGAGTGTGTTGAAGATTACCGTAAACGCATTGCGATCTATCGTGTGCGTAAAAAACAAATGCATCGTGAGTTAAAACTTTCGATGTCTGCCTGGTCTAGAATGATGAAAAGTTGCGCTAGAAGCAATTAGGGATATCGGTGTTGGGCTAGCCTTATTTGCCTTTTTAAAATATGTCTAAATCACTTCGCGTTTTTTAACTTGTTATTATGTTAAGGCGCATGATTGCATAAGTTGTTTAATATTGGCATCTGATTCAATCCATGGGAAAAGTAAACTAGGCTGTGCGCATCCGTTGACTACGGTGTTTGCTAAGTATTGATTGTGCTGTGCATGCGTAAATAATTCTATAATCTGATCTGGGAGACCATTTAGTAATGTATTAGTCCATGTCCATGAATAATATCCATAGCTTTTCCAGAATATATCAAAAGTGTCTTGCATCCAGTTACGGTCAAAAGGTTGGTTTTGGTTTGCCTGTATTCTATCAAAATAGATTTTTGCAGCGTAACAAGCATTATTGGCTCCTTGCCCAGTCACCGGATCATTAAGCACCACGGTATCTCCTATACCAAGAATATATTTCCCTGTAGAAACTTCACAAACAGGTTGTCGTACAGTAGGTGTGTATCGACCAATCAAG
>JAHZKQ010000087.1 GCA_022600315.1 Gammaproteobacteria bacterium | reverse complement strand
ATTAAGAATTCAAGCATCAATCATTGAGCTTAATCAAACCCCAAAGGCCAAACAAATCTGCTGAATAATACGAGTTAAGTCAGGATGCGAAGCTTCAAGCTTGCGAATTGAAGCTTTTAGACCGGTGGTAGATAACTCATGCAACTCATTGTCTTGATCTTCACGCAGCGATTCATGCGCTGCTAATTTTGCATAACTAGAAATGCTCTGCGCTTGATTACGCTCAGTTTTCGCTAAAGTTTCTAGCTCGGCACGTAATTCTTTGGCAAGCTGCTGCAATTCTTGACGGCGCTGCGGTTCTAAATTTTTAGCTTCTTTAATTAGTTGCTCCAAACGAGCCAGGTCTTCCTTTAACATAAACTAAACTCCTGCTAATGATTTTTAACAAGTTCCCGCATAAGATAACGGCGTAACTCATCACTGATTGACTTTAAATTATTTGAACCGCGCGTGATTTTGGCGATGCTAATATCTAAGGATTTAGCAATCTCGCGCTGGGTTTTTTGCTGGCTTAATAGTTCGCAAACTAATTGAATCCGAGTAACGATATGTTGCTTTTCTTCATGGGTGAACAAAAAATTAAATAATTCTTTTAGCTGCTCAGTTGAATCAGCATCGCGTACTAACTCAATAAACTTATCCCATTTAAGCACTTTGTCTGACATTGATTACTCCTGCAATCTTTTCACTAAAAGCTATTAAGAGTCACAGCCTTTACCAACACCTCATCAGCAGAAACCTTCGCTTCTTCCTCTGGCACTGGTAATGCCGACTGAGGCAAACGGAATGCATTAACTTCATCCCTCGATAAACCAACTGCAGAACGTAACAGCTCAGCTCGCTCAACATCTAGCTCGCAAAGAATTTCCCGCCTAATTGTCTGCGAAATATTCACACCGATTAACAATGTATTTATTTTTTTAAGCAAGCGTTGCTTTTGCAATACTCTTCTGCCACTTGGGAAAATTCTTGAGTCATTAGGCAATTACAATCTCCTTTAATGAGTTTATGCCGGTACTGCTTGAATTTCATCAATAAGTAATTGCAGTTGTTGCTGACCATGATAATCATTAATGCCTAAAGTGTAAGCCACATGCGCACGTCGGCAACGCTGATTGGGCCATTTTTCTTGATCCGCATTAAATAAAATACCTTGCAAATACACTTCCTTTCTCGGCACTTTTAAATTTAACTTTAAATGCCGGTCAGAAATAATATATTGATCCACCACTTCAAACACCCCATCAAACCGTGGCAGCGGAAAACACTGTCCCCAAGGACCTGCCTCACGCAACATATCAACGACTTCTAAACTGAATTCATCGGCTTTTAATTCACCGTCGGTATAAACGATTTGCTGCAAATCATCTTCTTTAAGATAACGCCCAACTTCTGCAGAAAAAGCCTCGGCAAAGGCATCAAATTTATCTTCCGCTAAGGTTAAACCGGCTGCCATCGCATGCCCACCAAATTTACAAATTAAATCTGGGTGATTGGTGGCAATACTATCCAATACATCACGAATATGTAGACCAGGAATAGAGCGTGCTGAACCTTTTAAAATACCATCATCTGATTTGGCAAATGCAATCGTCGGACGATGAAATTTTTCTTTTACTCGAGCCGCCACTAAACCCACTACACCTTGATGCCAACTTTCATCATACAAACAAATTCCCATTGGCAATTTCTGATCTAAATGCAGTTGGTCAACAATTTGAAAAGCTTCTTGACGCATTTGGCCTTCAATCATGCGTCTTTCATAATTTAGCGAGTTTAATTCTTTACCCATTTCCATGGCGCCGCGAAAATCATCTGACAACAGGCATTCAATTCCCAAAGTCATATCATCTAAACGTCCCGCTGCATTTAAGCGTGGCGCTACCGCAAAACTTAAATCAGCCGAACTGGTACGCTCAAATCGCCGATTAGCAATTTTCAACAGTGCCATAATGCCTGGTCTTGCATAACCGGCACGAATTCGCCGCAAACCTTGATAAACTAAAATACGATTATTTTTATCTAATGGAACCACATCTGCAACTGTACCTAACGCCACTAAATCTAAATACTGCGCCATACTCGGGCAAGCAATTTCTTTTTCTGCAAACCAATTTAATTCTTTTAGTTTAGCTCGCAAGGCAATCATCACATAAAATATCACGCCCACACCAGCTAATGATTTACTAGAAAATTCATCCCCTGGTTGATTAGGGTTAACAATCGCATGGGCGGCCGGCAACTCTGCAGTTGCTAAGTGGTGATCGGTCACAACCACATCGATACCTAATTCATTAGCACGCTCAATACCCGCGTGTGAGGCAATCCCATTATCAACAGTAACAATTAATTGTGGCTCTCGATCTTTAACGGAATCTACAATTTGTGGACTTAAACCATAGCCATAGGTAAATCGACTCGGCACGACAAAATCAACATTTTCAGCACCAAATGCACGTAACACGCTTACCGCAACCGCTGTACTCGTTGCACCATCGGCATCAAAGTCACCGATAATCAATATGCGCTGCTGTTCACGCAAAGCCAGTGCTAAACGTTCGACAGCTCGATCAATATCCTTTAAATGGGTAAATGATTCTAGCGCTAATAACTCACGGTCAACATCAATCGCTGAACACACTTCACGACTCGCGTAAATGCGTTGCAGCAATGGATGAAAATTAGCAAGCTCAGCGGCACTGCTTGGAATATTCCTTCTAACAATTTTTTTACTCATCAACCATCCCTTAATTTATAAACAATTTACGCCAGAGTGAAATTAACTTCGACGACCTAAGTCGATAACAATTAACCTCAGTAAAGATTATTAATTCATCTACCCAACGTTGCGAGAGACATTTCGCTAAAGCTTCGAAGAAGTATTGATCAAATTCTGTGGTATCGAAATTCAACCCATAACTTAAAAAACGTCCCGACGCTATTAACACCTGCTCTTGTGCGCCTAATATTAGCTTACTTAACTGCCTGGATTCAAGTAAATAATTGTCTTGTTGTGTCCATTTTGCCAAGCCCCTCACAAACGCACTGTCTGATATCACTGTTAGCTTTGCCAATGAATCAGGTAATTCAGGTAAATTGCCCGATCCAAAAAACCATAATGCGTTTAATTCTAAATTATCTACTCCAATATGCGTCCGATTGAGGGGCAAAGTTTGTAAACACATTTGAATTTCGGTAAATAATTGCAACCAAACTGGCGCGTGTGTACCACTTGGCAAGAAATCACGAATTGAACGCCCAAGAATTTCACAGTGATCATGCGTATAAATGTCTGCTGTTGTAGGTAATAAGATATACCAGCGCAATTCATTTGGCGTAATAAGCTTCAAATGATGCGGCACCAACAACTTATTAACTTGCTCCATGACAAGTTGACGCTCTTGTTGATTGATACGCATTCCAACTTGGCCATGCATATAAATATTGGTTAGATCAACTTTAAGATTTACCGGATCGGCACGCAACCATCGAGCAGGCTCCAAACCATCAAATAAGGCAGTGATGGCGGCAATTGGTAGCTTCGCCTGTGGCAATAAACCAAAATGCTGCCAGATTTGCTGATTGAATGAATATTGATGCGATAGACACTTTGCATTCCCTAGCAATTGTCGCAGCGGCGTCGATAAACTCTGCTGGCGCTCTGCCCACGCATCAAGACCCGGTAAAAAAACTGTCACTGTACGTTTCGACATTAAAGCGCCTTCTCAATACTAACTTTTAGTTAAATTTTATATAGTTGCCCTGTATTCCACTTAACCATAACCCTCAACCAGACTCAATTTATTAAGACATTTAAGATTCCCTTAATTATCAGTTGCTATACTGGCATAATAATCCCTACCTCGAGGAGAGCAGCAACGTGATCACAGAGTTTTACGCCCAAAAGTTTCCCACGCTGAATGTCAGTCAGCAACTTTATCTTCGCGAACAAAGCCTAGAAGATACTGAAAATTTCTATAAATACTACACCGATCCTGCTGTTCATAAGTATATTCTTGCCGCCGTGCCCAAGACCTTAAGCCAAGCCGGGGATGAAATCCATTATTGCCGAAACCTGTTCTATCGTCGCAATGGCATCTACTGGACTTTGGCTAGACGTGATACCAATGAAATGATTGGTGCGCTTGGCTTCCACATCAATAACTATCATCATCGCGCTGAAATTCATTACGACTTGGCACAACCTTACTGGCGTCAGGGCATTATGTTTCAGGCACTCCGCACTATAGTAGATTTCGCTATGGAAAACATGCAGTTACAACGAATTGAAGCCCAAACCTTAGAAGGCAATGTCGGTTCAATTGGGGTACTTGAGAAACTTGGCTTTATCCGTGAAGCCAAGCTGCATAACTACCGCAACTTCGATGGTCGTTTCTACGATATCGAACTACTCGCCTTCACTCGCCCAATGTGGATGCGCAATCGCATTGCCTTAACGAAACAACCTTCATCATCTATATAATCAATAAGTTACAAGGAATAGCTCATATATTATGTAGAAATCTTAGTCAGCATGTGGTTTAATAGTGGTCATTTAAGCAAGTTAAACCGTTGAGATGTGATGAAGCAAGCCCACTTACAGCAGCAGCCCCGCGCCCTATTTATCTTATCCGCAACTGAACTCTGGGAGCGGTTTGGCTTCTACTTGCTACAAACCCTACTGATCTTTTACCTGGTCGATCACTTCTATCTACGTGACGCTTGTGCCAATGGCTTGATTGGCGAATATGCTACTCTAGTTTACTTCTCGCCACTCATTGGTGGTTACCTAGCAGATCGCTTACTTGGCTATCGACGTGCAATTACCATCGGTGCTGCACTACTAGGAATCGGCTACGCAATGATTAGTTATGGCAGCTTTCATTCTTTATTGCTTGGCTTGAGCCTAGTCATTGCTGGCAATGGTTTCTTGAAACCTAATATCTCTAGCATGTTAGGCGGCTTTTACCAAACTGCAGATCATCGTCGTCATGCCGGTTATACAATATTTTATATTGGCATCAATATTGGCGTTATTGTGGCTGGTACAACCGGTGGCTTCTTACAAGCCTATCTTGGCTGGGACAAGCTTTTCTTTTGCAGCACGATTGGTATGAGTATCGCCCTATTAACTTTTTACCTTGGCCGTAAACATTTTATTAAAACCAAACAACGCGCCAGATCACATAACAAAAGTTT
>JAHZKQ010000086.1 GCA_022600315.1 Gammaproteobacteria bacterium | reverse complement strand
GTGCGCCTTGCATTAAGCAATGGAACCATAATAATTTTACCGCGCTACCCATTACGCCCAAAGACGTGCAACAAAGTGCGATGATGACCAAAAAATATTACACCCCCCATGAAATGCAAAAAATGGTGGAAATTAATAAAAACGAAACCGCCACCGATACTGAAAAAGAACCCATTGAAAATGATCGGGAAACCAATAAAGATCAAGATCAAGATCAAAATAATAATCCTGACAATGAAGGCGATCCGGATGCCAATACCGGCGAGACTGCTAGCGACGCTGCCGATATCACTTTAACCGGTGAGTCTGATCCTGATAGCATCGGCGAAGAGTTTGAAGTGACCGAAGAGACCGTTGATAACATCGGCATTACAGAAATCAGTACCGAAACCGATATTGATTCTGAAACCGGTGAAGATACCACCGGCGTTGATGAAACTGATAATACTGATACCATTTCTGTTGACGTAATTATTACTACAACGACGACCACCACAACCACAACTCCAGCACTAACAACACCTACCGTAGCCAATGCTATTAGCAATCAAGCGGTCACAGCCGGCATTCAAAATACGTTTACCTTTGCCACCAATACATTTTCCGACCCCAATGGCGATACATTAACTTACTCAGCAGCCCAAGGTGATGGCTCTGCATTACCGAGCTGGATTACATTTGACAGCAGCACACGCACCTTTACTTTTGATCCAACCTTATCTGCAAGTTTAGCGGGCAACTCAATTATTGTCACCGCCAGCGATGGCTCAAACTCGATTCCTGACACCTTTGAATTTACCGTTAGCAATCCAAGTTCTGGTACACTGGGAACCAATGGTACTGACTCCATTTCTAGCGGCACTACTATGTACGGATTTGGTGGTGATGATACCATTACTGGTGATACCTCAATTGAAAATTTATATGGCGGTAGTGGGAACGATACCATTATAGGTAGTTTTGCTGCAGATAATATTTACGGTGGTTTTGGTGATGACGTAATACATGCTGATTATTTATATAGTTCTTTTACTGATATTAGTGGTAAAACATTTTGGGTGGATGCAAGTGATTTAACGAACAATGGTCGCGGCTCAACAGATGCTGGACTATTAAACGCAATATCGGATAAAGCTGGCAGCAATGATCTTGCTCAATCAAGCGATAGTTTAAAACCAAATTATGATTTAACCGGTATCAATGGCCGCCCATCGATGTACTTTGATGGTGGCGATTATGTTTTTAAGAGCGACGCCTCACTAAGCATTACGGATGACTTTACCGCATTTATTGTTAAAAAAGAAGAAGACGGCGCACCACAAGCTAATCGACACTTTTTTAATGCCCGCGGTGAAACTGGCGAAGGCGATACCGGCATTGATCTTTATTGGGGGGATGGTATTAATAATAGTAAATTTATTGTGAAAGGCAGTGGTAGCTGGGGCGATGATTTTATTAATGCAAGCGGAACAGTCACTACTGGAGAAAACTCTTTTACAACCTATGTACGCTCAAATTCTGGTGCCAATATGGAAATATTTAAAAATAGCAGCAGCATTGGCACCGATACTGGTGGCGGCAATATTAGTTTTGGCAGCGGCAATTTGCGGATTGATCTTGGCTGGAAAAAAGCCGATTCAGGTAATTATTATAAAGGCGATATTGCTGAAATCATTATTTATAATCGCGATCTTTCTGCCAGCGAACGTGGCATTGTGGAAAATTATTTAGCTAGTAAATATGAAATTAATTTCTCTGCTGCATTAGCTGCTGCAGATAGCCTAACCGGTGATAGTGGTAGTGATACCTTTGTATTTTCTAATACGGCGCATGCTACTGATTCAAATGCTGATGTTATCACCGATTTTAATCAAAGCAACTCCGGCACCTACTCTGCCAATGAAGGCGATATTATTCAATTTGAATTCGATCAAACTTTAACATTAAATACTGATAACAGTTTTACTGGTCTACAAAATGAATTAATTTGGCGCGACGATGGCTCCGGTAATGTGTATATTGAAATTGATTGGGACGGTAATAGTAGCGCAGATTTTAGAACTCAATTACAAGATGGTGGCACTGCTGATTTCAGTCAATCTAATATTAGCGCTACCAGCTTTCAATTTAAACGTGTCATTGGCTCTTCTGGCGCCGACACTTTAAAGGGCACTAGCAGTGCCGATACATTAGAGGGTGGCGCTGGCATTGATAACTTATCTGGGCAAGGCGGCAATGACAATTTTTATTGGACAAACAGTTCAGATACAGGTACAGGTTCCGGCAGTCGAGACATTATTGCTGACTTTAAACAAAGCAGCGGCAGTTACACCACCTTAGAACTCGATCAATTAGATTTAACTAATCACAGCTTAACATTTATTGGCTCAAATAGTTTTAGCACAACACCCGGTGAAATACGTTTCACTGATAGTGGCAGCAATACGATTGCTGAAATCAGCCTAGATTCCAATCAAACTTCAGATATGGAAATCCAACTTACTGGCAATATGTACTTATATGGCGATGAATTTACTGGCGTTAACGACACTCAAACCTTTAGCGCCACAACCGGTACCGACAACCTCGACAATTCAAGCAGCAATGATTATGCGGTCTTTGAAATCGAAGCCAATGAATTTAATACGACAGGCGGTTCTTTAGATGATGCTTTTTTAGGTGGTAGCAATGTCGATACCTTGCGTTTTCTTGGTGGTGAAACTATCGACTTTACCGTACTCACAAATTTAAATTCAGCCATAGAAGATATGGAACGCATTGATTTGGCCACGGGCACTGCCAGCAATACGATTAAATTAAATCTTGAAGACGTTGCCGATATTACCGATGCCAATAACCTTTTATATTTTGATGGTGATAGCAATGACACCGTACAGTTAGAAGAAAATATTCCCTCCTGGACTTGGACCCAAGGTAGCGATGTTGAAGTACTCGGCATTAATTATAATGTCTATACCACAACATTTGCTCATGAGGTGCGAGTGCATGAAGATGTGAATGTGGATTTAAATGTGTAATTACTTTCTCTTCAATATAAATACGCCATTCCAATCGTCGCCTGGTGGATTTTTTATTAGCTCTTCAAGCTGGGCTAAATAAATCTGATAAACTTTAATTTTAGGATATTTTAAAGCATATTCTTCAATAAGTTTTAATGTATTATCTGTACTATTATTATTTACAAAAATAATTTCATCCACTAAATCTACCACTGATTCAATACATACTTTAATATT
>JAHZKQ010000085.1 GCA_022600315.1 Gammaproteobacteria bacterium | reverse complement strand
TTAGAAGACAAACATGCTATTACCTTAAGTTTTGGGATTGTGCAATTTAATTTGGACAGACATTCCACGACCGGTGTATTGTTTGATGAGGCTGATCAAGCCATGCTGCAGGCTAAGCAAAAGGGTCGAAATTGCAGTGTTTACCATTAAATAAATTTCAATTAAAAAATCGGCCACTATAGTGGCCGATTTTTTTTGCAAACTTAACGGCTATAAAAGTATAGGCAACATCAATTTGGGATCGGTAAAACTTAATAACCCTAATTTAACTTTTAGCATAGCTAGTAATTCCAGCATAGTTGCTTGGCGTTTATGTGGTTTTTGCGGGTTTAACTTAGTGTCGATCTTTTTGTCGTTAGCCGCTTTAGCAGCAGCTTCATTGAGTCGATCAACTTCGGCAGCGACTCGTGGCAAATCAACTAACACAGCACCAAATTCTAATGCTAGCGGCGCCGTTTGATTATTTTCTTTGGCATCATTGACAATTTTGCGAATGTAATGCCGATTATAAATCAAATTGGCTAAGCCTAATTGTTTTAAATTCGTGTGCTCGTTAACAAGATCACGAATTGCAGATAATTTGGCGGGGTTATCGATTAAAAACTTATGCGGATAACCGGCGGGCTTGCCGGTAATGCGAAATACGCATAAATTCCGACTGCTGGCAACGGCTTGCATAAGTTGACAAAAAGCTTGCTCGCTAATATTGAAGTTACAAAACTCTAATGCGAGAGCGGTTAAGTGTTGGTTATCTTCTAGCAATTCAATGAGGCAAGTAACATCGCGATCATCGAGCGTTTCATTGTTAATGATTAGCTGCTTGCTATCAGATTGGCATTTTTTAAATACCATAAGGCGCTTGTAGAGCACGGGCGACATGGTTGATCCTCCTTGATCATGTATGAGCATCCTGCTTCCGTTGCGAATTACTTCGCGTGGGAGAATCAGTATAAACTGGCCTCAAAGTGCAAATCATGATCTGGATCAACTCTATCCAAGATTACGATTTAATTGAATTTATTCTGCTCAAGTTGGTTATTATGCTAGCTGGGCTGATGCAAAATGTCACAGTATTGCCTTGTTTTAGCTGTACATTTTCGTTATTTGCTAATCTTGCGTAAGGTGTTCTTATTTGAAAAAAACGGTGTTATACTCCCCATCCCTTATGACTAGATTAGCAATCAATATGGTTTGCCGAAAGCCGGTTTTTAATCGGGCGAAGTTCTTATTAAGTGCTGCTGACAATGATCAGCTGCCAGATGATGAAGGCTGTGAAGTTGCCTTCATAGGTCGCTCGAATGCAGGCAAATCAAGTGCGATAAATACCATTACCGGCATTAAAGGCTTAGCGCGTACTAGTAAAACGCCAGGCCGCACCCAGATGCTAAATTTCTTTAGCCTTGATGATGGCTGTCGCTTAGTGGATTTGCCGGGTTACGGCTATGCTAAGGCGCCTAAGCCGGTGCAGCAGCATTGGGAAGCAGAAACCCAGCTTTATCTGCAAAAGCGAGAATGTTTGCGTGGTTTAGTGTTAGTAATGGACATTCGTCACCCACTAAAAGATATCGATTTGCAAATTATTGATTGGACGGTGAATTGTGATGTGCCTTTGCATATCCTACTGACTAAGGCAGATAAATTGACTAATGGCCAGGCCCGCAAGGTACTCAATGAAGTTAAATTGAGTCTTGGTAATTATGGGCATAATGTTTCTTTACAGGTGTTCTCTTCACTTAAAAAAGCCGGTGTTGATGTGGCGAAAGCTAAGCTTAATGAATGGCTTGAATTTGATGAATAGTACTTGTAATTAAGTTGTAATTCTATTAACCTCTCCAGATCTTTACATTGTCTATATTGAGGGCAATCGCATGTATTACTACACATCTATTCGACCGCCTAGTTGTCACTCTTAAATTTTCTTTATCTTTCCAAAAGTTATGTAAGCATGGCATTATAAGTTGATGCTCTTTTTCAAGATTCATTAGGTGGTAATGAGGATGACTAAAAAAACCTACACCTTCGCTAAAAATGAAGTCACTCGCTGGGCAATTCCTAATTACTGGGATGCGATCGCAATTGTTTTGGTGCTGACTTTATTTGGTTTATTGGTGTGGGGCACCAAGGCAATGCTGGGGCAATATCACTTAGGTCAGAAAATTTTTATTTCATTAAACCCTGTTGATTTGCCTTATTATGCGCTGCGCAGTGTGTTGCGAATGTTTATTGCTTTATTTTGCTCCTTACTATTTACTTTTATTTTTGGTACTTGGGCAGCAAAGAGTAAAACCGCCGAACGCATTATTATTCCAGCGATTGATATTTTACAATCGGTGCCAGTGTTGGGATTTTTAAGCATTACCGCAGTGGCATTTGTGGTGTTATTTCGCGGCAGCATGTTGGGTCCGGAATGTGCGGCGATTTTCGCTATTTTTACCGCTCAGGTATGGAATATTACTTTAAGTTTTTATCAAAGCTTAAAAACCCTGCCAGAAAATTTAACGGAAGCGGCACATATTTTCCGTTTATCGGCTTGGCAAAAGTTTTGGCGAATCGAAGTGCCTTTTGCAATGCCGGGTTTAATTTGGAATATGATGATGTCGATGTCCGGCAGTTGGGTTTTTTTAGTTGCCTCAGAGGCGATTACTGTTGCCCATCAAAATATCACCCTGCCGGGTATTGGTTCTTACACGGCATTGGCGATTGCACAGGCGAATTATCATGCGATCGCTTACGTAATTATCGTCATGTTTATTGTGATTGCGTTGTATGACCAGTTATTATTTCGACCCTTAGTGGCCTGGGCGGAAAAATTTAAAGCCGATGACACCGGTAGTGATGAAGAGCCTGAATCATGGCTGTTGCATTTATTTCAAAGCACGCGTTTATTGCGCTGGTTTGGCCAGAGCTTATCTGCCTTAGCAGATTTTTGGGTGAATTGCCCTTGGTTTATTCGGCGCAAATCAGCGCGTCGTCAATTTATATTAACTGCAAAGTGGTGGCAATATTTACATTATTTTTGGCTTAGCTTATTTATTGTTATTTTATTTTGTGCCTTTTTACTATTGGCACGTTTTATTTTCAAGACCACTCAGCTTGATGAAAGCTTGCATGTTTTATATTTGGGTTCCTTAACCGGTTTGCGTGTGGTCGGGGTAATTCTATTAAGTTCTTTAGTTTGGGTGCCAATTGGCGTTTGGATTGGTTTAAATCCAAAAGTATCGCGCATTGCTCAGCCCATCGCACAATTTTTGGCGGCCTTTCCTGTTAATTTATTATTTCCTATTGTGACAGTGGCAATTATTCGTTACCACTTAAATGTGAATATCTGGATTTCACCATTAATGGTATTAGGCACTCAATGGTATATTTTATTTAATGTGATTGCCGGCACCATTGCCTTACCAAAGAATTTGCGGCATGCAGCGGGAACTTTAAATGTACGCGGTTGGTTATGGTGGAAGCGTTTGGCCTTGCCGGGTATTTTCCCCTACTATATTACCGGTGCGATTACTGCGGCCGGTGGTGCCTGGAATATCAGCATTATTGCCGAAGTAGTCAGCTGGGGCCATAAAACTTTTTATGCACAAGGCTTGGGCTCTTATATTACTCGTATGTATAATCTAGGTGATTTCCCAAAACTGGCCTTAGGTATTGTGGTGATGTCATTTTACGTATTGTTATTAAACCGTTTAGTCTGGCGGCCCTTATATAATCTTGCCGAACGTCGGTTTCAAATCCGTTAAGAGGTGTAACATGAATAAATCTGCGGTAATACAAATCAATAACATTAAAAAATCTTTTGCCAAGCCGGGGGCGCAAGAATTATTGGTGTTGGATAAAGTAAATTTTCAAATGCGCGACGGCGAGATTATTGCTTTACTCGGAAAATCCGGTTCGGGGAAATCAACCTTATTGCGAATTATTGCCGGTTTAATTCATCCAACCGCCGGTGAAGTTTTATATCACCAAGAGGCCATTCAAAAGCCAGTGCCTGGATTAACCATGGTGTTTCAGCATTTTGCCTTACTGCCGTGGCTAACCGTTTTGGAAAATGTAGAGCTGGGTTTAGAAGCGCAAGGAATCGGCCGAGCAGAGCGCCGTAAGCGCGCCTTAGAGGCAATTGATGTGGTGGGTCTGGATGGTTTTGAATCCGCTTACCCAAAAGAATTATCCGGCGGTATGTCACAGCGTGTTGGTTTAGCGCGTGCTTTGGTGGTGGATCCAGAGGTCTTGTTAATGGATGAACCGTTTTCGGCGCTCGATGTATTAACCGCAGAAAACTTGCGCGGTGATTTAATTGATATTTGGCAATCGGAGAAAACCAAGATTAAAACGGTGTTATTAGTTACGCATAATATCGATGAAGCGGTTTATTTAGCTGATCGTATTTTAGTGTTTGCTCATGATCCCGGTTGCGTGCAGGCTGAAGTTAAAGTTGATTTACCCCATCCGCGTGATGATAATAGCAAAGAATATCAAGCCTTGGTCGATAAGATCTACACCATTATGACGCGAGCTGAAACTGGTGTGGCAGTGCCGGTTGAACAAGCCAAATTTAAAACCATCGATTTGGGTTATCGGTTGCCGAAAGTGGAAATCTCTGAGATCACTGGTTTTATTGAAACCATGGCTTCCACTGAATACGATGAGCGAGTCGATTTACCGCAGTTGGCAGAAGACTTACACTTAGAGATTGATGATTTATTCCCAATTACTGAAGTCGTAGAAATTTTACATTTTGCTAGAGTATCTGAAGGCGATATTAAATTAACGGCACTTGGAAAAGAACTTTCTGAAGCAACCATTTTAGATCGCAAAAAGATTTTTGCCGAAAGCTTAATAACGCATGTACCTCTGGTGCAACATATTCGTAAAGTGCTGGATGAGCGCCACGATCATAAAGAAACCGAAGAATTATTTTTACGCGAACTTGAAACCCATTTATCCGAACAAGCTGCCGAAGAAGTTTTAGCGGTGGCCATCGACTGGGGCCGCTACGCCGAAATTTTCGCCTATGACTACAATAGCGGCTTACTGAGCCTTGAGAATCCACAGTAGAATTTAAGATTAGGTTAATATTTATCTGCTAGAATCATTTTCCACAATTATATTTGGCTTTGTTATTTAAGAGGACATTAAAATGAGCAGATATCAGCCTATAAATTCGGATTCAGATTCGGATATAGAGCAAGGACCAGAAATTAAAACAGAAGAAAAAGCCCCAGTGCATATTTGTGAACCAGCTTTTCACAGCAGTTTGCAAGCATTGACCAATCAAGCATTTCAAGTTCAAGCGCAATATCCGGTTCAAGACCGTTTTCCAGAGACTGCGCAATATCGAAATATTAGGGCCGGTTTAAGGGCTAATTTTTCGGCGGCTGCGAATGGCATTTTACCGAATGATATTTTAGGAATTATTGCAGAGTATTATTTTAGTCAAGCAGATTTATATTCAGCACTTCCCGAAGAGTTGCAGCTGCCAAATAAAAAAATTAAAGAAGATGACAATAGGCTTGTTGGGTGTCGCATTCTCTGTGCAGAGCCTAGATTTTCAATTATTTTAGATTTAATGAAGCAAATAACAGAGCAAAGAGAGCAAAAACAGGAAGCAAATTGTAAGGCGTGTGAATCAACATTGACTATAGTACAACAGCCGTTTTTTGAGGATCTTGCCAAGATTGCTTATGATGCAACTGAGATAATAGGCACTAAGATGCAAGATGCAGCAGCTCTCTCCTTAGAGCAAAAAAATCAACCTGATGAGAAACCTTATGGGAGGTTAGAGAGAAATAGTACGCAGAGGAGGGATCAAAATCACATGTGTTTTATCCTTGGTGTAGGTTCTTTTCTACTGGCAATTGTCACCATTATCTTGCTAGCGCAGAGTGAGCAAGGTTTTAGTTCGGCAGAGGTTGGTGCAATTGCAGCTTTGTTTGTTATTTCTTTAGGTGTTTGTACTTATTCATGCCGGAATATAAATAGATTGAATCTTGATTCTTTTTCGATAGGTCGTCGCTATGCGTTAAGTTTTTTTCGTCCGCGGCAAGCACCAGTAGATCCTATTGGGTTAATCGAAGTTGTCACAGATTCAGGGGATGAAAAAATACATGGTCTTGATGAAGATGAAAAAGGCGGTGATGATCAACTTCGATCATTCTCTTCGGCCGCTTAGAGATCGTGATAATGTTATTAAATTCTGTCAAAATATTTCCTGTAATCGGGTAATTTATTTGTCATAAACTGGCATTTTGAGTTTTTTAATGGTAAATTTAAAAACATGCACATGAGTGTGCGATGTTCGAGAAAGTAAATTAACTTTCGACTAAGCTGAACGACACGGTGAACATCGCCACTCATTGTCTTTTCTAAGCCCCTTTATTTTCCCTTATCCCGCCATCCAAGCGCCATGTAAGCCGTGCGGCACTCTGCGTGGTAGTTGCACTCGTGCAATCGGTGCGCGATTAAATTGCTTGGCATCAATAATCACAAACTCGCTGGTATCTTTTTTTCGATCGTAAACAAATAGCATGATATAGCCATCATCTTCCGATTTTGAGTTTTGCCGTGAGGCAAATACCGCCTCATCGATCTCATGATGGGGGCCGAATTCATGGATTAAGTGCTGTCCGGTTTTGGTATCGTATTTTTTTAACTGCGTGAAACTTGCTGCAGATTTTATGGGAGCATAATAATAACGGTTCGCTTTACCGGTATAGCTTTCATTAATTCTGGGAAATTCCATAGTACGATCATCGAGCTGGTATTGGCTAACAGAGCCACTATCAAGTTTAATTTTTAATTGATAGGCCATCGGCGGCCGGCGGTTTTTATCAGCATTGGGGCCAAAATTTAATTGTGGGTGATGTGCGTAATCGATAATAATTGCTTCTTCGGTTTCATAGGCATTAGCAAAGTGAAACACAAAGAAAGCTTCGGTATCGATCCAACGCATCGGTGCCTTGGGGTCATGTCGATTTTGGATGCCGATGCGCGTGGGTTGAGTGGCATCCCAATGTAAAAATGGTGCTTTGCCATCATTAAAGCCGTTGGGATTAAAAATTGCGGGACAATCAACAAAGACCACATAGTTTTCGGTAATTAGCATATCATGCATCATTGAGGCTCTGGGTTTATCGATATTTTGCTGGTATTTTAGGTTAAAGTTTTTATCAAACACGTAATAGGTTAAATAAGGCGGCTTAAATATATCATAACTAAACAAATATAAATCACCGCTATCTGGATCTAGACGACCGTGTGCGTTGACCGATAACAGCTTGTCTTTTAGTGTCCATTCACCCAGGGTTTCAAGTTCACGATTAATTTCATAGGCTGGGCACGCTTCCAATAGTGCTAAATACTTATTGGCATGACGGATGACACTGACAAAGGCACCATTTTTAAATGGGTCGGCATTTGCCCCAGCGAATTTTGGATCAGGTATAACCGGTTTTTGAATGCCGCCATAAATGGCACGACCGGCGCGTCGCTCGGCTTGTAAGCCTTCGGTTAGTACAAAACGATTACGGTAGCGAGCCTTGCCATTTTCCAAATACACTGCATGAATCATGCCATCACCGTCGAATGGGAAGGTATATGAAATCGGTGTAAATTGTGGGTTAGGGCCATTGCGCATATAAATGCCGTGCAAGTCCTTAGGAAGCTCGCCGATGACGGGCAAATTATCTTGATCGAGTTCATCGAGGACGGGCGCATAGCCACCTTGTAGGAAGGGATTATTAGACATAAACAATCTCCTTGGAATTTAAATGTAGATTGCCATTATAGATTATTTAGTTTTTTTTGACAGTGGCTTCGTTGTTTGATGTTTTATTATTGGTTTTATCTTTTTTTACAACCTTATAATGTCGATCAAAATACACGCCGCTGGCAACACCCGCGCCGGCCACGGCGGCCGCGATACAGCCAGAGAGGCTAAGGGCAAGTAAAGGGATGCAGCATAATTTTAGGTAACGCATGGGTTTCTCCGGTAAATGTTATTGAAAAATAAAATTTTGAATCTTGTTTTGTGATAAGATTCAGCCTAGTATTTAAGGCGTTTGTAATGTTTGTGAGATTACCATGACCTCTGTCCCAAAACAATTTCCGTCTGCTGAGAGTGAATTTTATCTGCCGGGTCCGGCTGGGCGTTTGCAAGTGAAAACCACTTGGCCAGCAGCGGGTAAACTGCGAGGTGTCGCATTAATCTGTCATCCACATCCATTATATCAGGGCACGATGAATAATAAGGTAGTTACTATATTGGCGCGCAGTTTTGATAAATTAGGGTTGGCAACGTTGCGGTTTAATTATCGCGGGGTAGGCAATAGCGAAGGTAAATATGGTGAGATGATCGGTGAGATCGAAGATTTATTATCAATTTATCAGTGGGTTCAAAAAGTTTTACCAAAGTTACCAGTTTGGTTGGTGGGATTTTCATTTGGCGGTTTTATTGCCGCGAGTGTGGCCAATCAGCAAACTGTCGCACAATTAATTACCGTAGCGCCCGCGGTGACGCATGCTGATTTTAATGAGCTAACTAACATTCATTGTCCCTGGTTAATTATTCAAGGTGAAGCAGATGAAGTGGTTGAATCACAAGCGGTTAAAGACTTTGCCGCCAAGCCGCCAGTGCCGGTAGTATTAAAGCGAATGCCAGATACCAGTCATTTTTTCCACGGCAAGCTGCTTGAGCTGAGGGACCTCATTGTCGAGTATTTTTGAGAATCATTCTCATTCCCCTTGACGATCTTGAACCAATTGGCCATAATGGGCATCTATTTAGTTGAGATTCATTCTCATTTACCGAAATAGGTTAATTTTAGTGGCAGCATTCCTCACATTAGCGGATTTAAAGCCTGGTGATAATGCCAAGATTATCGGTTTTCACGCTGGTAATCGTGACTATCGGCGTCATTTACTCGATATGGGTCTAACGCCTAACACCGAAATCCAAATCATTCGTCACGCCCCACTGGGTGATCCGGTGCAGATTCAAGTGCGCAACTATCAATTAAGTCTGCGCAAAGCCGAGGCTGGCCTATTAAAATTAGAGCGAGTGAAATAAATGTCTGGCAATAAACCTTTGCAAATCGCCTTGGCCGGTAATCCAAACTGTGGGAAAACCGCTTTATTTAATGCTTTAACGGGTTTGCATCAGCGGGTTGGCAATTGGCCGGGAGTGACAGTTGATTGTAAAACCGGCGAATTCAAACAGGCTAGTCAAAAAATTAATGTAGTGGACTTACCGGGTTGTTATTCACTGGCGGTGCCGCATGGTGAAGGCGCGCTCGATCAACGGATTGCTTGTAATTATTTATTAACAGAAAAAGTCGATTTAATCGTTAATGTGATTGATGCCTCTAACTTAGAACGCAATTTATACTTAAGCTTGCA
>JAHZKQ010000084.1 GCA_022600315.1 Gammaproteobacteria bacterium | reverse complement strand
TATTATGCGAAGATAATTTTGAATAATTAATAAAAACAGGATTCCAAGCAACAGAATGAGATAAAACTCCATTATCTGGATTACTGAGCGCCCACCAAATCTCATTAATAAAGTCAAACGCATAAAGTAACTCCCAACCCTGAGCCAAAACCTCAAGATTTCGATGCTTTAAAGCGTATCCAATTAAATCACGATTCGCTATATTAATTGGCTGATTTTTCTGAACATAGCCATGGGCCTCTAAAGCATCTAACAATTCAGGCGTAGCAAATCTAGAAAAATACATGAGCACCACTTTTTTATCAGACTCTAAAAGACGAGCATAAATATTTTTCAGCGCATTATTAGCATAGATTGTATCTGGAAACACCATACTACCAATCGACCCAGCCTGGTGCATCTTTTCAACCAGCCGCTTATGTGCTTGAGTGACAACATAAAGCTTATAGACCAAGGGATGATTTAGTTTTTGATACTCTGCCTCACTGATAGGTTCAAGCGGCATCAATTCAGGCTTAATATAGCGGTTCAATAAAATAAAATAAGGATGCACTTGCAACCACTCCCAATCTTCAGGCGTAGTGCAAAACAAGAACCTATTTTGATTATTCAAATTAGGTAGCGCCGGTATATTTCCTTCTGCTAATAAAGAAGCTATACAGTATTGCATAAATGCTTGACAAAAATCTTTACCCCATACGGCAGCACCGAAGTAGATCGGCGAGCGCTGCTTGCCATTTACTTTAGTATGTTTTCTAGTACTAATCTCACCCATTAACACCTCCATGCCCATAAATCCATTACCTTATAAGGCTCGTGCTGGATAATACTATAATAAATTATACATACACAGTAAAATCAACAAAAATTTGCTTGGATGATACCCTAATGCTAGACTTGACAGCAGTCATATCGCTTGAAAATACGGATTTGTATCGTCGCTAAGCACCAAATAAAAGTATAAATAGTTAGCTAACGGGCTAAACATAGGCAATATTACTATGAAATTACTAACTATGATGAAAAGTAGTTTTTTCTATCAAGCAATAAAATATTTGCTCGGCCTTGATGCCTTAGAACAAGGCCCAAGAATTGCTGCCACAGAATCTTTATCTGCCGCACTTTTACATCTAAAAAGAAGATATTCAATATACCGCCCCAATCTAGCAAGGTTTTTAATTCGAGTTTATGAGCACCTGCTCCAACAACCAAAGACGCTGCCCATACCGTTAGGCAACAATAGCTTAATTATCCATGTGTGCTACTGGGGAGAAAGCTATAGCGACAAAGCAGATAAATATTTATTTCCTTCTTTATTAACAGATCAAAATTTGCCTGCACTTAGCAAGGAATATAATATTACTCTACTGATTCATTGCGACCAACAGTCAAGGGGTAAAATAAAACGGCAGCGCAAAAAAATCACTCAGTATGCAAACCTGCAGCTAATCGATATTCCAAAGTCGATTATAACCTCAACCACCTTCAAACATTTTCATATTCCCCTTTTGATGAAATGGGCGCAAATTAAAGATAAGACCAAATACTTTCTATTAGGCTGCCTACAAAGTCATGCACTGGAAATTGCCCTAAAAAATAAAACCTATATTTCATTTTTAATGCCGGATATGGTGCTATCAGATACATTCTTTCTTGAAGCATTTAAACACATTGAAAACAGAAAAGCCGTAGTGACAGGAACTTTCCGTACCAACTTTCAAAAAGTTAAGCCGCGACTTGAAAAATTTTATAATACTCCAAAAGCAGAAGCGCTAACAATTACTCCAAGCAACCTCAATAAACTGCAACTTAACTGTATACACCCTGCCGCAAAAACCAGAATAGTTTGCGAATCAACTGTAGCCTTTCGGCCCAGCGCACAATTGTTATTTAAAACCCCGCATGGCTTTATTATTCGTGCCTTTCACTATCATCCGATGTTAATCAATTGCGCTAGAATTAACAAGCCTATAAAAATAGATTATTACCCAGTTGATAAGTCAATATTAAGCAAAATTATAAGTAATAACACTCCCTATGATCAACAAATTTGGGTTTGTAATGATGCGAATATAATGTCATCCATGGAGCTTAGCGATGAAAATCTGGATCCTGCAACAAGTAAACACACTCGCCTAACTTACCAACAATTAATTCAAGCCATTAATACCATGATTTTGACTAGTCCCGAATCCTACAGCATGCCGCTGCATCGCTACCTTGCTGCCATAAGACTAAGAATCGAATCCAACACTGTAGTAAACACTGGAAAATTACTTGATGATAATGAATTTTTTTCAGACTTATACTCGCAATATCAAATAAATAGCAAATGCTCGAATCTCGCAACCAACTCGCAAAGTAATATATAATAAGTAGCTAAGCATGCAGCACAAATTCCTGAGACTCAGCATGCAGCAAATTAAAATAGCGCTTACCCCACTCAACCATACTAGCAATGCCTTGCTCTAAGCTGATGTCCGGTTTCCAATTTAATTTTTGCTTAATTTTAGTGCTATCTAGCCAATACTGATTATCTTCATTTTCTCTACCAGGGACAATCGTACATAAATCATCAAGACTAATATCTAGCTGTTTCGCCACCATGGCAATGATATCCCTAATTGAAACGGGTTGATCAGGACCGACATTATATATTTCACCCAACGGGGCGTGCTTAATGACCAAATCAATTGCTTTTGCCAAATCACTTGCATGCAAATAAGACTTACAGACGTTTCCACCGCCTTGCAAAGGGAATTTCTGCCCACTTAACCCGCGATATACTGCCCTTGGGATCACCCGCCAAATCTGCTGGCCTGGACCATAAGCATTAGAGGGTCGAATAATATTAATCGGCAACATCTTTGCATAATGCAAAGTTAATAAGTGAAAATCAGCTGCTAATTTTGAAACTGCATAAGGACTGCTCGGGCTCGGTGGATGGTCTTCATTAACTGGATAGTTTACTGAACCATACATCTCTGAAGTGCCAATTTGAATAAATTTCTTTAAAAAACTTCGTTTGCTTAACTCTTCACACATTTGCACCACTGCCAAGGTATTAGTGGCATAATAACGATAAGATTTTTCCCATGAGGTCGCATAAGCAAGTGCTGCATAATTGATAATATAGTCCGGCTTTTCACGGTCAATTAACTCAAATAAACTGTCTTGCTCAAAAGTAATATGCACCTGTTCATAACTGTATCGTGGATCAGCCTTACCGACGCCAAGCGT
>JAHZKQ010000083.1 GCA_022600315.1 Gammaproteobacteria bacterium | reverse complement strand
GCCGATTAATTGCTGATAATTTTTTAGGGTGAAATGCCAGCTAAATAAATGTGTATTATCATGTTGTAAGAAGCTGAGCATAAAAACTAATAGTAAAGGCAATAGTGCTAAAACAAGCAGCCAGCCGCCCACGATGCCAATCGAGCTGGTTTTAACTAGGCGTGAATTATTCATGGGTTAAAATTACCTCCCAGCCAGATTGCCATTCAATCCAGACATTCTCGCCAATTTCATAAATTAATTCATCGTCATCTTCATCAAAAAATTCTGTGGCAGAAATTTTATGACCATCGCTTAGCTCAACAATAAGATCGACTGTGCTGCCTTTATAAATTACCTCCAAAACTTTTCCGGGCAGGGCATTTTCAGTGTTATTGATTTCTTTATGACCCCAGACGGTAATATCTTCTGGGCGTAAGATGATATTTATTTTCTCATCTGGCTTAAATGCTTGTTTGTTATTGAAGCCAATTTCTTGATTGGCAATATCGACAATTAACTGCTGATTTTCGATGCGCTTGACGGTAGTGGAAAAAATATTAGTATCACCAATAAATTTTGCCACATACATATTTTTTGGCTCTTCATAAACATCACGCGGCGTACCAATTTGCTCAATGCGACCATCATGCATTACCACCACCCGGTCCGACATGGATAAAGCTTCTTCTTGATCGTGAGTGACTAATACAAAAGTCATGCCCAAGCTGCGTTGCAGTCTTTTCAATTCAATACGCATATTGCGGCGCAAGTGATAGTCTAGCGCGCTTAAAGGTTCATCCAGTAGCAATACGCTAGGTTTATTAATGGCCGCTCTAGCAATGGCAACGCGTTGTTGCTGACCACCACTTAATTGATGCGGTTTGCGGTGGGTAAATTCACTGAGTTTAACTCGAGCGAGCATGGCTTCGACCCGAGTTTTTATTTCAGCCTGGGTATGATGATGACAGCGAAGACCGAAAGCGACATTATCAAACACCGACATATGTGGGAAGAGGGCATAGCTTTGGAAGACTAAATTAACGTGGCGGTCTTCGGGAGGCACCATGGTGACATCGGTTTGATTGATGATAATCTGTCCCGAGTCGGGTTTAAGGAAGCCAGCCAGTAAGCGCAACAGTGTGGTTTTACCGCAACCTGAGGGGCCAAGCAAGGTTAAAAATTCGCCATTATAAATCTCGAGATTGATGGCATACAGTGCCACCTGATCGGCAAATCGCTTGGAGATATTCTGTAGGCAAACAATAGCTGTTGGCATGTTGGCTTCTCACTAGTAGGCAGAAATTGGGCAGGATTATCCCGCGATTTAGGGATATTGTCCATTAGCTATTTCTATAGGATATCTCATAGGGTTGGGACATAAAGTTCTAACTTAAAGCCTTAATGGAGTAATAACATTCTGATAAAAGGTAATATTTGCTATTTAATCCTTTACAAGAGGTTGCTCGTCCTGTTATAAAAGATAAATACAGAGTCTATTTGCCGTTCAGAATTAGCAAGGACAGGTAATTTTAAGGCAGATAGGAACTGTAGCCATGCTACCAAGAAGGTTCTTGGTAGACCCCTTACAAGGAAGTAACCTACGGGTACAAGGAGGAAAATCATGGTCAGAAAAGCAACCTTTGAAGTCTCACAGGCGTTCAAGCCTTATAAAATCAAGTCTGGCGAAGAGTATATGAATGCGACGCAATTGCGTCATTTTCGGGGCATCCTGCAAAACTGGCGTAAGCAGTTAATGCAGGAAGTCGATACTACCGTTATGCACATGAGAGACTTAGAACATCACGCCGATATTCTTGATACTGCAGCCCAATCTGTTGACTTTAGTATTGAGCTTAGAACGCGGGATAGGGAGCGTAAGCTGATTAAGAAGATTGAGAAATCACTGGATGAGATTGATCATTCTGATTACGGCTATTGCGAAGATTGTGACGCTGAAATTGGTCTGCGACGTTTAGAAGCACGACCTACAGCGACTAAATGCATTGATTGTAAAACCTTTGCAGAGATTCGCGAGAAACACGTCTGTAATTAACGGACTGGTTATAAGCGCACGGCCTTCGGGTCGTGCGCTTTTTTTATGTGGTTTTGGCAACAAGTTTTGATACAATGCTGTTTTGAGGTAAATTCATGACGGTAACATTATCCAATTTCCAACGTCGTTTACTTGCTTTTACGATGTATTTTTCTCTGCCGTTAACAGGGGTGGGGGTAGATATTTATGTGCCATCTTTACCGCATATTGCCAAATATTTTCAGGCGCCAAGTTCTTGGGTGCAATTAAGTTTAACAATTTATATGTTGGCTTATGGTGTGGGGCAATTATTTATTGGCCCACTGTCTGATTGCTATGGTCGTAAAAGATCGTTAATTATCGGTGGGGTGCTATTTGCTATATTTTCCATTTTGGCAGGGCTAGCCACAAATATTTATGTATTGCTATTAATGCGAGTTTTGCAAGGTTTTTGCTGTTGGTGCTATGGGGGTAAATGCGCGTGCTATTGCCATTGATATTTATAAGGGAGCTGAATTTAAAAAGTGTGTTGCTTATTTAGCGATTGCCTGGGCTTTAGGGCCCATTTTAGCGCCAGCAATCGGTGGTTATTTGCAGCATTATTTTAGCTGGCGAGCGCCATTTTATTTTTTAACCGCTTATGGTGTGATAGTTTTTATATTGAGTT
>JAHZKQ010000082.1 GCA_022600315.1 Gammaproteobacteria bacterium | reverse complement strand
AACCCTATAAGAACCCCAGAAACCAAAACAACCAAATGCCGGCTAGCCTCGATACCAGGCACATTAATCTGCTCAACTTTAGCGCTGACTGGCAAACTTTCTAGCTCGGCCTTGGGATAACGCCCTTTTAAAAACAACAGCCGCCCTGGAGTGGCCAGTTGTGGTTGGCAAATTGTATACAGGGTTTTTATATCCGTCACCGCGCGCGCCACAACCGTAGTAAATTGACTCTGCTTAAACGTTTCCACTCGTTGCTGACAGGGCTCAATATTATTTAACTCAAGCTTGGCCTTTGCCTGAGTTAAAAAACTTATTTTTTTGCCATTACCATCCAGTAAAACAAATTTTTTAGCGGTGAAAAAGCTAGCTAAGGGAACCCCAGGAAACCCTGCTCCGGTGCCCACATCTAAAACATAATCACCTTTTAAATAAGGCGCAATTGCCAGGCTATCCAATAAATGCAACGCAATCATTTCATCAATATTAGTAATCGCGGTGAGATTAATGCTTTGGTTCCAATGTTTTAATAAAATTAAAAACTCGATTAATTTTTCTTGATTTTCTTTGGGTAGCTCTAAATTTAACTGCATCAAGCCATTGTTAAGAAGTGACTGCCAACGCTGCTTATCTGCTGACATCGTTTAAGCAGCCTGGCGTTTTTTCAGATAAATGAGCAAGATAGAAATCGCCGCTGGCGTAATACCCGCGATGCGACTGGCTTGGGCAATTGTTGTGGGACGAACCTCTTTGAGTTTTTGTCCGACCTCTGTGGAAAGCCCTTTTATTTGATCATAGTTAAAGTCACTAGGAATTTCGGTGTTTTCTAAGCGTTGTTGACGTTTAATTTCTTGCTGCTGACGTTCAATGTAACCAAAGTATTTCGCTTGAATGCTCACCTGTTCGCACACCGTTAAATCATTGACCGACGCTTCAAGGCCTAAGATTTTAATAAGCTCATGATACGTAACTTCAGGGCGACGCAATAAATCATAGGCGTTATATTCGCGCTCTAATGTCTTCTGATATTTTTCTGCAAACATCGTTGCCGCTTTGGTCGTTGGGTGAATCCAGCTTGACTTCAGTCGTTGCTGTTCTTTCGCAATTAAGTCACGTTTGCGACAAAATTTTGCATAACGTAATTCATCAACACAACCCAGCTGGTGGCCTTGTTCGGTTAAACGTAAATCCGCATTATCTTGGCGCAATAACAGCCGGTACTCCGCCCGTGAAGTAAACATGCGATAAGGCTCTTGTGTGCCGCGCGTAATTAAATCATCGATTAACACACCGATATAAGCTTGATCGCGGCGTGGTGTCCAAGCTTCTTTTGCTTGAGTTTGTCTAGCGGCATTAATGCCAGCAATTAATCCTTGTGCACCGGCTTCTTCATAGCCTGTTGTACCATTAATCTGGCCAGCAAAAAATAGACCTTGAATAAACTTGGTTTCTAGTGAAGCTTTTAAATCACGTGGATCAAAATAATCGTATTCGATGGCGTAACCCGGACGAAGAATAAAGGCTTTTTCCAAGCCTTTAATCGTATGAATAAAATCATCCTGCACATCAAACGGTAGACTGGTTGAAACCCCGTTGGGATAAACTTCGTGGGTGGTTAAACCTTCGGGCTCTAAAAATATTTGATGTGAGTCCCGCTCTTTAAAACGGAAAATTTTATCTTCAATCGACGGGCAATAGCGCGGCCCAACGCCTTCAATATTACCGGCAAACATCGGCGAGCGATCGAGGTTAGCCGCAATGATTTCGTGGGTTTTTATGTTGGTGTGCGTAATAAAACAAGACACCTGTGGTGGATGCTCACTCACCTTTCCAAGGTAAGACATCACCGGCAGTGGTTGATCGCCTGGTTGCTCACTAAGTTTTGAATAGTCGATGCTACGGCCATCAATTCGCGGCGGTGTGCCAGTTTTTAAGCGATTCACGCGAAAAGGTAGTTCTCGCAACCGTTGCGCCAATGCAATAGCCGGTGGATCACCAGCCCGCCCTCCTTGATGCTGCTGCATGCCTATATGAATCTTGCCGCCTAAAAACGTGCCAACGGTTAATACCACCGTTTTTGCATACAGCTTAAGCCCCATTTGGGTGACAACGCCTTTAACCTTGTCTTGCTCGATAATAAGATCATTCACCGCCTGTTGAAATAAGAATAAATTAGCTTGCGATTCGACCGCCTGACGCACCGCGGCCTTATAGAGGACCCGATCGGCCTGGGCCCGCGTTGCGCGCACTGCTGGGCCTTTGCGTGAGTTTAAGGTGCGAAATTGTATTCCCGCGCGATCAGCCGCCTGGGCCATAATGCCACCTAAGGCATCGATCTCTTTCACAAGGTGGCTCTTGCCTATCCCGCCAATGGCCGGGTTGCAGGACATCTGGCCAATAGTTTCGATATTGTGCGTTACCAAGAGCGTGTGCGCCCCCATGCGTGCCGCTGCCAGAGCGGCTTCGGTGCCAGCGTGACCGCCGCCGATAACAATGACATCGTAATGTTGCTGCTGCATGAGTTTTCTCTTGATAAACCGTTGTCGTGAGTTTAACAAAGAAGGAGGGAGTGTTGTACTTTTTAGGTTAATTATTTACCAATGCAAAACTGGCTGAAAATCGTTCCCAATAGATCATCGGCAGTTACTTCACCGGTAATCTCACCCAGCGCTTGTTGGGCTTGCCGTAAATCTTCTGCTAATAACTCACCAGCCCGGTGCTCACTAAGCTGAGCTTGTCCGACTGTTACTGCATTTAAACAACGCTCTAGGGCATCAAGATGGCGGCGACGTGCTAAAAAGTTTCCCGTTGCTTGTTGATTAAAACCAACAAACTCTTTTAAAAAGTTTTTTAAAAGATCGATGCCTTGAGACGTCTTAATTGAAATATTAATTACGGTTTGATCTTGTTCTTGCTGTAGTGCCGGCTGCTCTGTGGTTAAGTCAATTTT
>JAHZKQ010000081.1 GCA_022600315.1 Gammaproteobacteria bacterium | reverse complement strand
ACATTGGGCGCCGTTTTTAATGCTTTGTTGTACTTGTTCGTGCACCATTTTACGTAAATCTTCACGTGCAATCGGTCCGAGTTTACTTTCAGGATTCATGGGGTCGCCATGTTTAAATGTTTGCGCTTTTTCCAGCACTAATTTAGAAAATTCATCGAAGATTTCGCTAACCACAATTAAACGTTTAGGTGAAATACAAATTTGGCCACTGGCACTTAAGCGACTATTCACACAAGTTTCTGCGGCGAGCTCTAAATCAGCATCGGCTAAAATTAAATATGGATCGCTGCCACCCAATTCCAATACCACTTTTTTTAAATTTTTGCTGGCACGGGAACCAATAATACGGCCAGTTACATCACTACCGGTTAACGTTACCCCGGCAATTCTTTTGTCGTCAATAATTTTCCCGGCGACATCATTATCGACGATCACCGAACGAAATAAATTTTTTGGGAAGCCCGCATCTTGAAATAATTTTTCTAATGCCAATGCAGCTCCCGTTGAAATAGGGGCGTGTTTTAAAATTCCTGCATTACCAGCCATTAGGTTAGGCACCGCAAAACGTAACACCTGCCAAAATGGAAAATTCCATGGCATGATGGCATAAATCACACCGAGTGGTTGATAGCAGATATAACTTTTATGCATTTCGGTTTTAATGCTTTTGGGTTGTAGATAGCTTTCTGTGGTATTGGCATAATGCTCGGCAAGCCAAGCACATTTGGTGATTTCGCCTTGCGCCTGACTAAAAATCTTCCCCATTTCAGTGGTAATGATTTTGGCATATTCATCGCGTCGTTCGGTTAAAAGCTTGGCAAGCCCCAGCATTAATTCACGACGTTTATCCATCTCTACCGATTGCCAAGCTAAAAAATCATCTTGGCTGGCAGCAATGATTTTATTGACTTCATTCCATGGCATTTCTTTGTAGGTTTGAATCGCTTTCCCGGTAGCGGGGTTATAAGTGGTCACGCTCATACTACTGTCTCCTTATTACTATGTATTATTATAGGCTGCTTTGCTAAGATAGTCACAACTCTTATCGCCAAGGATAATAACATGCGAGATTACAACGCGTTTCAAGCCCAATTAACTGATTTAACAGCTAGAGTAAAAGCACTTCGGGGGTATCTTTGACTATACTGAAAAATCGCATCGGCTGCAGGAAGTGCGCCGCGAGCTCGCTTTACCAGAGGTTTGGCAAGATCCAGAAAAGGCTCAAGCACTAGGGAAGGAGCGTGCATTATTAAGTGGTGTGGTTGATGAGCTGGATAAACTCACCCAAGGACTCAATGATGTTGCTGAGTTATCGGCGTTGGCATCTCAAGAAAAAGATCAACAAACTTTGGCGGAATTAGATGGCGAGCTTGATAAGTTTAAGCATAGCGTAGAAAATTTAGAATTTCGGCGTATGTTTTCCCATGAAATGGATCCTAATAATGCTTACCTTGATATTCAATCCGGTTCCGGTGGTACCGAGGCTCAAGATTGGGCGGAGATGTTATTACGCATGTATTTACGTTGGGGCGATCAACACGATTTTAAAACCACATTATTAGAATGCTCGGCCGGTGAGGTGTCAGGAATAAAAAGCGCCACCATACAATTTGAAGGTGATAATGCCTTTGGTTGGTTGCGCACCGAAACTGGCGTACATCGTTTAGTACGTAAATCACCGTTTGATTCGGGTAACCGTCGGCATACTTCATTTGCTTCGGTTTTTGTGTCCCCTGAAATTAATGATGATATTGATATCGATATCAATCCCAGTGAATTACGTATTGACACGTATCGTGCCAGTGGCGCGGGTGGGCAACACGTGAATAAAACCGATTCGGCGGTGCGAATTACCCATGAGCCTAGTGGTATTGTGGTACAGTGCCAAAGTGATCGTTCACAACATAAAAATAAATCGCAAGCGATGAAGCAATTACGCGCGAAATTGTACGAACTCGAAATTCAAAAACGCAATGCCGATCAAGCAGCTAAAGAAGCGGAAAAAGCTGAGATTAGTTGGGGCTCGCAAATCCGCTCTTACGTATTAGATCAATCACGCGTTAAAGATTTGCGGACCAATACGGAAACGTCCAATACGCAAGCGGTGCTTGATGGTGGTATCGATTTATTTATTCAGGCTTGTTTAAAGCAAGGTTGTTAAATCAACCCAGTATACAGCCCGCCATCAACCGGTAACATTACGCCATTAATATAGCTTGCTGCGGGCGATACTAGAAATGTTGCCACATTAGCAAATTCTTCAGGCGTTGCCAGACGTTTTAAGGGAATTTTATTTTTTAATTCGGTAGTGCGTTGATTATTTTTATCACCGCCTAATAATTCAATGGTACGATCAGTGCTGGTCCAGCCGGGTAAAATAGAATTAATGCGAATGCCATCCGGGCCTAATTCTTGCGATAAAGTTTTGGTTAATCCGCCAATGGCAGGGCGAAAAATATTTGATAATAATAGGCCCGAAATGGGTTGTTTTAAGGAAAGACTGGTGACGGTTAAAATGCTAGCAGTTTCACTTTTGCGTAAGTGTGGCGTGGCAGCCTTAATTAAAGTAAATGTTGGCAGTAAAAGCTTTTGATAGGCAGCAGTTAAGTCTTCGCTAGAAATATCATCAAATAATCCAGCTTTAGGGCCGGCAGTATTGGTAATTAAAATATCGATGCCGCCGTGTTTTTCGGCAACGGTATTGATAAATTCGTGTAAACAATCTGTTTCAGATAAGTTGACCGCCATGCCGGTGACCTTGGCTTGCTTGCCAACTTTATCAGTAATTTTTGTTACCGCTTGATTAATATTATCTTGTGAGCTGCTGCAAATAATCACCTTGGCGCCTTCTGCAGCAAGTTGTTTAGCGGTGGCAAAGCCCAGACCTTTACTGGATGCGGTGACGATAGCCACTTTATTTTCAAGTTCTAGATTCATGCTAATTTCTCCCGGATTTTTTTAATTT
>JAHZKQ010000080.1 GCA_022600315.1 Gammaproteobacteria bacterium | reverse complement strand
TATCTAATTCATAAGAATTTAAAATAGATAAGCAATATAATCTAATAATATCAATCGGGTAGTCTTCTAATAACTCTCGAAGATAAATCAAATGATTTCGACTGGATGAAAACTTGCTGCCATTTAACTTAATAAATCTCTGCACTGAAATGCGATGATAAAAATCTTTGACATCTAACCCAAGCAGAGTCGCAGATAGAGCAATAGCATAATAAAACTCTGTGTCTTGCCCCATAAAAGAGACAATTTGAGTCTGATTTTCACTTAAATGCGCTATCAATTCTGGTAACTCAAATTGATAAATCAATAATAACCCCGTAATACCACACCAGATGGCCTCATGCCAGATCGCTAAATAGCCTGCATCCACCCCCCTTATACCCGCTGAATTTCCATGCAAATAATGATTTGTCATAGGAATGCTTGCAATATTCTCACTATCAAGATAATTGCCGTATTTAGATTTCAAGCGTTTACCCCAATTAGAACGACTAATCAAATTTTGCATGGGCTGACGTATTTTATTTATATTGAGGGTCAATACACGTGAGGGTGCCATAACAACACGATGATTGCATAACACATGTTCCGCCTGCAATAAATTATAATTAAAAATCGGTGAATTACAGTTTTCACAAATACCACCATCGGAGTCAGCAAAACAAAATCGACATTGGCCTTTTACTTCGGCATCACATAAATATTGATTGCAATACTGGCAATAAGGCTGATTAACACGCTGTATTTGAGCAACGTTATTTTGCATAAGCTGCTTAACAATTTTTTCAATAGCAGCCTGATGGACCGCAGAGTTAGTAGTTACAAACGCATCGAGCTTAATATTTGCAGCCCGCATAGATTGAGCTATTTTATCTGCATAATATTGTTTTGCTTCGGCAAATGCGATATTGGTGAGCTTGGCTTTAGATTGCGTGTAAGTATTATTTTGATCTGCTCCAGTAACCATATAGACTTTATGACCTTGCATTGCCATAAAACGGGCATATACATCACCAGGAATATAAACGCCAGCAAGATGCCCCATATGCAGATCGTTGTTGGTACAAGGCGGTGGCAGCATTACAATAATATCATTCATCAATAAAAATCCATTCTACATCATCAAAACCATTAAACCGGCTTGCAACACTTCCCATATAAGCACCTGCGGTTTCTAAGCAGATAATATCATGCTGTTGAATATTGCGGGGCAACAACATACTGAGCTCATCACCACCATCACAGGTTTGCCCATAGACTTTAAATAAAATAGGTTCAGCAGTTATCTTTATTAACTTTCCATTGCAGGGGCGATAAAGATAAGCAGGCAATGTATTATAGCCATGAATATGATAACAAAAATAAGAGGTATAAATTCCATCTCGAATGCGGATAGCGAATTCATTTTTATCAACCTGAACAACTGGAGTGACCAAAACAGTTGTATCAGCAACCAATGATAGGCCAGGTTCAATATAGTATTGATAACTTCTCTCTTCTCTTGGGGCAGAATTAAATAACACACTAATCTTTCTTAACATATTTAACACATCATGCTTTTCTTCAGTATGATAAAAATTAGCAGGAAAACCCCCACCCAAATTAAACCCCTTAATAGATGAAAATTTTCTTGCCAGAGCATACATCTTTTCCAAGCTGTCTTTATAAGGTGCGATTGATGTCGTATGATTCGCAGAGCCAATATGCACCGACAGTGTAATATTAGTTAAATTTTCACTCTCCAGATATAAACATAATGACTCCGCCTCACTGACATCCACACCAAATTTTCTACTGTGATTAATAGTTGCCACAGAGCTTTTTGGCGCTTTTAATCTCACGGCAATTTCTAAGTCTTGTTTATTTAGTGGCTCAGTATAAGTAAGGATTTTTTTAATTTCATCGCAGTCTTGCACCGTAAAATGCTTAACGCCGTACTCCCTAGCAGCAGTTTGTATTTCAGCAGGAGTTTTTATTGGATTATTAAATAACAATTTAGCTTTAGGCATTAAGCCATGCACCAACTTAATTTCATTAATGGAGGCAACATCAAAATGGGTTATTCCATTAGCCATTAGCGTTTGCAGTATTTCTACCCGCGGATTTGCTTTTACTGCGTAAGCAATATCTCCAGAAAAAGCATTCTGCATACTAAGCGTTTTTTGCTGCAATTTTTTAATAGCGCAAATAAATTTTGGTAGCTGCCGATATTCCACATCGACTGATTTCAGAATACAGGCCTCTAAAGAATTCATAGTGTGTGACTTCACTGATTCTAGGTGTGCCATATTGTCCTCATTCTTTATCCTCAACAAGACTGTCCCAATAAATTGACAAAATAACCAACGTGCTGTCCGTCTCATTTTCTACTTGATGGGCTTCATGTGGATAAAACATGAACCAATCTCCTACGTCAAGCATATGTATTTTATCTTGATAAAAAAGTTTGCCTTGACCGGATAAAATTCGCCAAAATTCAGCAACCTTATGTTGGTCGACAGGCGTTTTACTTCTAGGTTTAACAAATATTTCATCAACACTAAATGGTTTTTGAATATCAATTGATAATCCCTTGATAAGACTGACGCCAGCCACCGGATCTCTTGTATGATTAAAATCTATGCTCATTAGCAAACTCCAATATTTTACTGTTATCGGTGACTGACGCCTTGGCATGTGAAACTTCCCAGCTCACCAGCTCAGTCGATTCATGCAAATTATAAGCCTGCATATTAAAGGCTGAATTAATAATAACCGCATTTCGCCAAGTCATTAAACTAATATTGGGATCAGCTGGGCCATAAAACGCTTTAGCGCCATTATTTAGAAATAATTTGCAGGATGTTACTTGATTCAATGGTTGGATTGAAAAGTCCTGGTTAATTTCAATCTTCTGTCCATAATAATTTTGCAGCCCCGGCAGTAAATCATCAGCATTATAACTGTAGCCCGTGCAAAATATTATATATCCAATATTATCAATTACCTGCTCACCAGCACCTTCAATAGAAACTCGATATTGCACGCCATCACTTAGCTGCTCAGATACTTGCAAGTCAGCCACTTTGCTAAGCGGAATAAATGTAAGCTTTATATCAACGTGCATTATAAAACGTACACAATACAGCCGCTGATAAATTTTTTCCAGCAACGATTGATGAATGCCATCACTGGTATCACCTAAAACTGTATTTAATTGTTGTCGCTTTTTATCAGATAATTTATAAAATGACTGACTAAATGTCGGCGTATAAACTTCATTAGCAAATGGATTTTCGTCTAACATAACTGGATACCCCTTGGTAGATACCCAATAAATATGCTCCGGCATATTAGCATCATCTTGCAGAATATCAAATAAAATTTCTGCAGAACTCTGACCACCACCAATAATTAATAAACGTTTTTTCTTGGCGCGGTTTTTATTTTTTAGATAATTATAACAATGACAAATCGATAAATTATCACCGATGTTTTCATACCAGCTTGGAAATTTTGGCTTTATTCCAGTTCCAATGACTATGGTTTTTGTATAATAACTTTTACCCCCGCTGATAATCTTAAAGATATCCGCCTCAGGAGAAAAAGTAATGCTAGATACCGAGCGATTATATTCAATATTTGACATCGATTTTGCGGCCCACCGATAATAGTCTTCAAATTCCAGTCGTGATACACGAGTCTGCGCAGCATTAAAGAACGCATACTGTTTATGATGCTTAACTAGATAATTCATAAAGCTATAAGGATTAGTTGGATCCACCAAGCTTACTAAATCTTTCTGGAATCCTACATTAATTCTTGAGAATCTAAACATCATATCTGAATGCCAATTAAATTTAGCCTGCCTCTCTAAAAATAAGGTGCCACTACGAAGATCATCTCCCAACAATGCCGACAAACTTAGATTTGCAGGACCAAGCCCAATACCGATCAATGAATATATTTTATTTTCTGCCATTACGGTAGCTCGACATTATCAATTAGTCGTACTGAGTCTAATATAACAGCGCCATAGCGGCGCTTATTATAGTCTTCAATATAATCGACCTTAAAACCATTATCCTCTAAACATTTTTTAGTTTCATCAATAGGCAATAATGATTTTAAAATTTTTGGGAAGCTTGCAGCAACAGCTTGCTGTGGTAAGCTCAACCTACTGTTTCGAGAACTATATGCTAAACCTGATTTCGTCCTTACAATAGGACAAGAAATAATTTTTGTGTCAATATAAAACTCCTTACACATTCCCTGCACCAACTCTAACTGTTGATAATCTTTTTCACCAAGATATAAATTGTCTGGCTTTAACAGCAACAGTAATTTTAAGATAACTGTCAACGCACCATTAAAATGACCTGGACGATTTAACCCCTCCATGGTGTTGCTAAACTGCGACTCTTGCAGCGTATAAATCAAACTTCCTGGAAATAATGCCTTGGGGTCAGGAATAAATAATATATCCGCACCTGTTGCATCGACTTTTTTTAAATCTTCCTCAGGTGTTTTTGGATAAGTGAGAAAATCATTATAATCATTAAAAACAATGGGCACCAACACAGTGCACACTACTGTTAAAGCATTATCGGCCACACTCTTTCTAAATAAACTCTGATGCCCTACATGAAAATTCCCTAGTGATGGAACCAGCCCGACTGTTCCTCGACACTGCTTTAACGCCTGTCTAATTTCATTAATATCGTGCATCAAAGTTGCCACGTCTTATCGTCCTATAATGTATTAAGTTATTTATAGTGCTAGATCATCAATTTCATGATCCCTTTCTTCGACAGCTAGCATTTGAGTATTCGTAGGATATTGTTTAGTGCTTCTAAAGATACAACATAACTTACCAAATGTCCTGTGTTTTGATTCCAAGCCATACTTGTACTGGTAGTAGGTGAGGGCCTCCAATATTTTGCTATTGTAATAGTCGAAATCATTAATTGATGATGGAATTGCAAAACACAAGGTTAACATCCCCAAGTCAAGCGTACTAAACTGAAGCCCAAGATAATGCTGAACCTCTTGAAATGAAGCAAATACCGCTAATGAAAAAGCAACTTTAGAACCGCCATTAATTATACTGCATAATGCCCTAATGCATTTCTCAGATGATGGTGGCACATCCGCAGATCCTGCTTCTACCTGCTGCGCCACAAAGGATAATCTTGCAGTATTTAAACATCGCTTATAACTTATATATGCAGCATGAACGAGCAAAACGGTACTAAGCAGAGCCAACGCGGCTATTACACCAGCCGAACCAGAACCCAAATACTTGCTAACGAAATAGACCACACCTGCTGAACGCGCTATACGCAATATGAAATTAAACACCCATGAAGCTTTATAGTTAAGCTTTGAATCATTTGTTTTATCATAGCCACTAAGCTCTGTATTAAAATATACTCCTTGCGAGGAAAGATACCGCGTAAAAAAAGTCGTATAAGTCATCGCATAACTTGCAATAATAGCTAGTTTGGTATTTAGAGAATCATTATCTTTATACTCTGGAAAATAGGTGTCTTTAGATTGGATAATGGCAAATGAAAATAAAAAACTATATAACAATGCCGTCAAAACATTCGTCACGAGCAACTCAAGAAAAATTAAAGGTGATTTAATAATATTGATTAAAATAGATTTTCTTGTTGAAAATAAATAAGAATATATGTAGTTATGATGCTCAACAACATCGCCATGCAATAGCATGGTCAAATAGGTGGTGCCAAAACCTAGCGATAGCGCACCAAAAAAAAATTTAACGGGCGAATACTTAATCCAACTTCCCAAAGCAATTGCGTCCGTCAATGCTTTTAATATAAAGCCTGAAAATGTACTAATGTAAGTAATCCCTCGTAACGGGTAATTTATTATAAAGTTGCTAACTTGCGCACAAGTTGATGTTGGATGCAGCTTCTCTTCTACTACTCTAGTTGCTACTGCAGTCCGAGCTTGTGGATCAACATCAGAACGCTCAGCCTGACGCGATAGTAATTGGTAGTTTTTAGCTCCTTGCTCCCTATCCTGCGCCTCACCATCATCTAAATCTTCATCTTCATCTTCATCTTCATTAAGCTGCTCTAGCTCTAAGTCATTTTTCTTATGCGCTAAATCATAAGCAGTCTCTGCTGGGTTCACTAGGAAAAAACTTTCTAACATATCAAATACTGCAAGCAAGGCACATGCAGTGACGACGCCTCCATTATTTTCGCTGCTAGTCAGAGTGTCTGATGTAACTTTATCTGCACCATAAATAAAATAAGAATAAAATAATTGAAATATTGTGCTACAAAATATAAGCAACAAAAACCATCTATGCCTTCTACGCAAACTCATTGACCTTTCCTTATGTTTTATTCAGGAGCAGTTGACAAGATTTAGAAAATAAATCTTAACGATTTTTACATGCTTTTCATTATAAGCAGACTACGAGGACAACGGAATACTGTCAAGCTAAGAGTTCTACTATTGCCATTTGATAACATTACTAGTGATATATTGTTTGCACTTTATTATAGGTGTAAATTCACTTCCAAACAGTTAAACTTATTATAAAATAATTAGACCCTTAAAATTACAACGGTAACTCCTGCTGATCCAGTAACTCCATAATCCGAAAACACAACGGCTTTAAACCAGTTTTGTCAACGGCGGAAATGGCAAAGACTGGACCATCCCAATTTAATTCTTTAACAATTTCCTGAATCCGTGAATCCGCTTCCGCTTTTGATAAGGTATCAATTTTATTAAACACCAACCAGCGTGGACGTTGCATTAATGCCGCACTGTATTGATCCAACTCATTAACAATTGAATTAATCGCATCAAGCGGATTGCCGCCATCGATTGGGGCAATATCCACCACGTGTAATAAAATTCGGGTGCGACTTAAGTGTCGTAAAAACTGATGACCTAAACCAGCTCCATGGCTCGCACCTTCAATCAATCCTGGGATATCAGCAATCACAAAACTTTTGGAATCGGCAACGCGTACCACGCCTAAACTTGGATGCAAAGTGGTAAAGGGATAATTGGCAATTTTTGGTCGCGCATTAGAAATTGATGCCACCAAAGTTGATTTACCCGCATTCGGCAAACCCAATAAACCGACATCGGCCAATAATTTTAATTCTAAACGTAAAGTGCGTGACTCACCGGGCGTGCCTTTGGTAGTTTTTCTGGGTGCGCGATTAATACTGCTTTTAAAACGTGTGTTGCCTAAACCATGAAAACCGCCTTTAGCCACACAGATACGTTGATCCGCCACGGCTAAGTCGCCAATTAATTCATCGGTATCAGCGTCATAAACCATGGTGCCAACTGGCACTAATACCGTTAAATCTTCGGCGCTTTTACCCGTGCACAAAGATCCACGGCCGCCTTCGCCATTGCCGGCTTTATGGCGCCGATGAAATCGAAAATCTACCAAGGTGTTAATCGAATCGGTGGCTTGTAAAAATACACTACCACCATCACCCCCATCACCACCGTTAGGACCGCCGCGTGGAATATATTTTTCCCGCCGAAAACTTAAGCAGCCATCGCCGCCTTTCCCAGCGGTGACATAAATAATGGCTTCATCAACAAATTTCATGAATTTTTACTCTAAAAAAAACCCCGTCAAATGACAGGGCTTATTTAACTTGGGTAGTGAATACTACGCCGCATCAACCGGATCAACAAAAACATATTTACGTTGTTTGGGACCTTTTTTTGCAAATCGTACCGTGCCTGCAACTAATGCATACAAGGTATGATCTTTACCCATGCCAACACCCGCGCCAGGATGACAATTGGTACCGCGCTGGCGAATAATAATATTGCCTGGGATAACCGTTTGGCTACCAAACTTTTTTACACCCAAATACTTTGGATTTGAATCGCGACCATTACGTGTACTACCACCTGCTTTCTTATGTGCCATGGTTTACCCCTTATTTACCTTTGTTAATTTTTTTGATTTTAACCGAAGTTAAATGCTGACGATGACCCATCCGTTTCATATGATGCTTACGGCGTTTAAACTTTAAGATATGAATCTTCTTGCCACGACCGTGCTCTAGCACTTCGGCCGAAACCTTGGCGCCGTTCACATAGGGCGCACCAACCTGCTGGGCTTCACCATCAACCACCATCAAGACCTTATCAAAATCTACGTCTTCACCGGCTTCAACGGCTAACTTTTCCAGCTGTAGAACCTGTCCTTCGGCAACTCGATACTGCTTGCCACCTGTCTGGATAACTGCGTACATGGGCTTTAGCTCCAAAATCAATCTTGTAAAGAGCTGGAATTCTACGGAAAAGCCGTGCATCTGACAAGCAATTTCTGTGCTTTTATCAGCTATTGTTAAATTCTGCTTGACACTCACCAGCCCTCTTTCTAGCATGGGCAAGCACTTAATTAGAAAAGAGTATTTAATTGATGTCTCAACTGGCCGATGCCGTTAAGCAGGTTGCCTCCAATCCTTTGGAGCAACTGCGCGACCCTGTTCTTAATGATATGCAGGCAGTAAATCAATTAATCATCAAGGAGTTAGGCTCAAAGGTCCCTCTAATTCAAGAGGTTTGCCAGCACATTATTAGTAGCGGCGGCAAGCGCTTAAGGCCTTTGTTAGTACTGCTTAGCGCTAGAGCCTGTGGCTATCAGACAGGCCAAGCTCACCTTGATTTGGCGGTAGTCATCGAGTTTATTCACACCGCCACATTATTGCACGATGATGTGGTTGATCAATCTACCCAGCGCCGTGGGCAGGATACAGCCAATGCAATTTGGGGTAATCAAGCCAGTGTTCTGGTGGGCGATTTCCTCTATTCCCGCGCCTTTCAAGTCATCACCCGACACAACGAAAATAACATTATGCAAGTCCTAGCCGGGGCTACCAATGCCATCGCTGAGGGTGAAGTCATGCAGCTTGCCAACCAACATAACCCCGATTTAACCGAAGCCGATTATATGCACGTTATTTTGTGCAAAACTGCCAAGCTATTCGAAGCGGCTAGCACCATCGGCAGCATTATTGCTTGCGAGCAAACAGCCCGACATAAAGCGTTCAGCCAATACGGCCATCACCTCGGGCTGGCATTTCAAATTATCGACGATATGCTCGATTACAACGCCGACGCTAAACGTCTGGGTAAAAATCTCGGCGATGATTTAGCCGAAGGTAAAGTCACGCTGCCATTAATTTATACTTTAAATCATTGCGACACCGCCACCCGAGATTTAATTCAAGCCGCTATTCGCAAAGGAAACTTAGATCAATTCGAACAAATTAAATTAGCCATGCAAACCACGCGCGCCTTAAACTACTGCTATGATAAAGCCCAAGCGCACATTGAAACCGCTAAAGCCGCACTAAACATATTACCTGATTCAATTTATCGACAAGCCTTATATCAATTAGCGGATTTTACTTTGGAGCGTAGTTATTAGGGTCAAGTCTTGAATTAACTCAGAATAAATTGACGTAGTGAAATCGACATAGTCCTCCCCATTTCAACTTTATTCTTTTTTTAACTCATCCACAATCCGCTTTTGTACACTACTAAATTGTTGATAACGACGCTCACGCATTTCATCAATCGAGCCTTGAATGCAATCCGGTGTTAAACGATCGACGATTGTTAAGCCATGGACATGATCGGTTTCGTGCTGCAATACTCGAGCTAAGAAGTCTTCAGCAATTAATTCAATTGGTTCGCCATTAATTGTGCGTGCGTTAAATTTAATTTTGCGATAGCGCGGCACGGAGCCGGACACCGCATCTACCGAATAACAGGCTTCAAAATCAGCCACTCGATCATTTTCGTCCACCGGCTGATAACGCGGATTGATATATACCGTGAGCGGGTAGGCTTTAGCATT
>JAHZKQ010000010.1 GCA_022600315.1 Gammaproteobacteria bacterium | reverse complement strand
GGTCAAGTCTTGAATTAACAGGTTTTGCGTAGATTCTGCGCAAAACCTGTTAATTCAAGACTTGACCCCAATATGACTAACCGCACGGCTGACTAATTAATTCTTTTGGTGTTGTGGCCTTGAACGCACCATTGTCATCCATGGTAAAAGCATTATTGGTATCGCCGCCACGCAGCAATTGCACCTGCCCTGATGCTGTAGTGATACTGACCGTACCACTGGTTAAAATACCATAAAGTTTTTTCGCAATTAACCATATCTCTAAAATCGTACCGCGCACCCCAATCACACCCACGGGTGTTTTAATTTTATAGGCATCTGGATTATGACTATTGATTAATCCAGTCACAACTTTTAAGCCACCTTTAATTAAAATAAAGAAGCCTTTATTGCTCTGCGCACCACGTTTAAATTTAAATTCTTTAATATGTAGCACAGTATTAGGCCGTAATGAATTTAATGTACCATCGATAAATCGTACTTTAATACTAGACTTTTCAAAGGTAACCAACTTATCACCTTCATAAAATTTTGCACCACGGTTTAACTCTCGATATTCACCACTGGGATTGACTGCCTTGGCTTCACCACGCACAGCAATCACTTTACCAATCGCTTGGGTTTGAGCTTTTTCAGCGGCCGCCACGTAGCCTGGCATAACCACCATTGCTAAAACGACCAATAGTCCTGCTAAATAGTTCCTTAGCATTGCTCACTCTCCTCGCTTGATAAGAGAATTATAGGCTAGAAATAAAACTTTTTCCGTTAATAACATCCTGACAGCCCAGAAAATATATTATATCTTATTGATTTAAAACAGATAGTTACGTTGAAAATCAAGGAAATACTGGAAATATAGCCTATAATTCTAGTGTACTGAAAATCAGCTGTGGGTACAGCAGGATTGCAAAATGGGTAAACTACACAACCAATTAGCGAGCTTTATTAAAACGAGTATAGTCACAGATGCGCTAGCCCCGACCGGAGCACTCGCCTTTGAATCAAGCGCCAATAATTATTTAATCTCAATTGGCAGTGCGCCTTGCATTAAGCAATGGAACCATAATAATTTTACCGCGCTACCCATTACGCCTAAAGACGTGCAACAAAGTGCGGTGATGACTAAAAAATATTACACCCCCCATGAAATGCAAAAAATGGTGGAAATTAATAAAAACGAAACCGCCACCGATACTGAAAAAGAACCCGTTGAAAATGATCGGGAAACCAATAAAGATCAAGATCAAAATAATAATCCTGACAATGAAGGCGATCCGGATGCCAATACCGGCGAGACTCCTAGCGACGCTGCCGATATCACTTTAACCGGTGAGTCTGATCCTGATAGCATCGGCGAAGAGTTTGAAGTGACCGAAGAAACCGTTGATAACATCGGCATTACAGAAATCAGTACCGAAACCGATATTGAATCTGAAACCGGTGAAGATACCACCGGCGTTGATGAAACCGATAACACAAGCACCACACCCGTCGATGTGATTATTACTACTACCACAACAACTACCACCACTACAACGCCAACTCCGGTTAGCACTACCGCACCCGCTGTGGCCAATGCCATTAGCAATCAAGCGGTCACAGCCGGCATTCAAAATACATTTACCTTTGCTGCCAATACATTTTCTGACCCCAATGGCGATACATTAACTTATTCAGCAACCCAAGGAGATAACTCTGCATTACCAAGCTGGATTACATTTGACAGCAGCACACGCACCTTTACTTTTGATCCAACCTTATCGGCAAGTTTAGCGGGCAACTCAGTAATTGTAACCGCTAGCGATGGCTCTGAAACCGTGACCGATACTTTTGACTTTACTGTTAGCAATCCAGGTTCGGGTACGCTGGGTACCAATACTACTGAGTCAATTTCCAGCGGCACAACCATGTATGGTTTTGGTGGCGATGATACCATTACCGGTAACACTTCTATTGAAACTTTTTATGGCGGCACGGGTAACGATACGATTATTGGCAATTATGATGGCGATAATATTAACGGAGGGTTTGGTGATGACTTAATTTATACCGATAGCAACCAAACTTTTAATAACAGTTTAGTCACAAATTTATCCGTATGGCTTGATGGCAATGATATTAATGGTAATGGCAGTTCTGTTACTGACAGCAGCTCCATAAGTAGTTGGCAAGATAAGTCAGGCAATAATCGCGATGCCAATGATTTAAGCGGCGGCGATACTACGGATCAACCTACAGCAAATACTGACTCAATTGCCGGCAGAACAACTTTAAGCTTTTCTGATGCCAATGATCAGAAACTTGATATTAGTGCATTTGATATTGGCAGTAATTACTCATTATTTATGGTATTCCAATCTAATGACAGCACAAGTATGAAAATTTTTGATACCGGCCAGATCGGCAATCCAGAACCTTGGCTGGGTACAAATGGCGGCGTCGTTGAAGCCGCCACTTGGAATCCAAGCACAAATTACGGCTATATTTCTTCAGCTGTTTCCACTGGTGCCGGTAATGAAAATTTTCATACAGTCGGATATGTTTATAACTTTTCAAGCAACCAATCAGAATTATTTGTTGAAGGCGTATCGGTTGGCACATCAACAGCAGGCTATGACCCAAGTGCTAACTTAATTCGCCGCGTTGGCGGCCATCCTTTTGTGGATGATTTTCATGACGGTGAAATTGCTGAAGTAATATTATACGGTAAAGCCGTTAATTCCACTGAAGCTCAGCAAATTAATGAATACCTCTCTTATAAATATAATATTGAATCAACTGGCCTGAATCTAGGTGCAGACTCATTAACCGGTGGCTTAGGTAATGATACATTTACTTGGACCAATAGCTCAACATCAAAAACAGGTACTGGCAATCGAGACGTGATTACTGATTTTAAACAAAGTGGTAGCAGCTACACTACTTTAGAACTGGATAAAATTGATTTAAGCGATCACAATTTATCGTTTATCGGCACTGATAGTTTTAGCACTACGCCAAATGAATTACGCATAACCAGCAGCGGTAGCAACACCATTTTACAAGCCAGTTTTGGCGCTGACCAAACCGCTGATTTTGAAATCCAACTCACTGGCAATATGTACTTATATGGCGATGAATTTACTGGCGTTAACG
>JAHZKQ010000079.1 GCA_022600315.1 Gammaproteobacteria bacterium | reverse complement strand
TAGCTTTGAGTTTGTAGTAAGTACTGTTCGCTACCTTATACTTTCGGCATAGGTCTTCAATTCGAACGCCGGCTTGCCCCTCACTCAGCATCTTAAAAATTTGCTGTTCACTTAATTTCAGTTTTCTCATCGTAGAATCTCCTTTGATCGTTAATCTATCAAAAATTCTACTTAAGAACTATCCTATTTTAGGAGAGCAATACCTAAGTTCAAGGCAAGAACACTTTAACACCATACTCAATGCAGACGAATTTACCACTGACTTTTTTAAGAAAGTCTAGCGCTATTTGTATTATCTTGGGAATCTGTATCTGAATATTCGGCCTCCTCAGAAACACTGGTTGAAGAACTGGCTGAAGTGGATTCTGTACGACGTTGTCTTAAACCTAATGGCATCGCTGAGTGGGCATCACGTTCCGTTTTTTGCGGTACAAGTTGTGCCATTTTATTGTCTAAACTTATCAGCATTGATGGAAAATACGAATAACGATGCTCTGCCATCGCAATCGCATCGGTGTCTTTTGAATCACTAAAATGTTTTGCTTCCCCGTTTGATTTTGGAAGCAATGGGTTTTGATCACAAGCCAATTTTTTCGGTGATTGACGCCAAATTGATGAAATATCCCACCAGCCCGATGCTTCCTTATCGTTTGGTTGGTCAGCAATCCGATGAAGTTGCACATCCAGTTTTTCACAATGCTCCGCAATTCTTTTCTTTTCCTCATCAGAATAATCTAATTTTTTGACTTGCCTTAAAAGATCTTCCGTATAGTCTATAATGGTTCGCGCCTCATCCAGCTTAGCAACCTGATCCCACTGAACCAACTGGTACGTTGCCAATGCCATTGCATAAAACTCTCGAATGTCTGGCAAATAAAAATTTTGATATAAAGGGTTTTCTTCGGGTTGATGAATAAAATGATCCACAATGTCACCTGCACATTGCAAGGCTTGGGCGCGCAATAAATCGGGTTGATCACGATCCTGAATAATACTTTGACAAGCTTTATAACCCGTATGAATCACTTGAAGTCTTTTAAATCGCGGCATCTCACCACGCAGTAAATAACACCTATTAAGACTATCTACAAGTTCTTTTGGCGTTTTGTCCTCAGATGCTTCATCCTTCGCTGTCAAAAAACGCGGGTCTTCAAACCAATCCCGCAAGCACCATAACAGACCCAACTGACCTCTAAGAATCGCCGAATGAATCGCCGAATAACCACGAAAAACCACATATAAGTCCACACCTCGTTTTAGCAAAATATCTAGGTTGATTAAGCTGATTTTATTAATTGAAAAACGCACCACTTTCATCAAATCTGTATTGATAACCTGCTTAACGCCTTTCTCTTTGATATACTCTAAAGGCGCTTTCCCACTAGGATCTTCTTTTAATAAAAAATCTAATTGGCTCGCCATATACTCGGGACTAGAAAAAATCGCAAGCGCTGATTGATAATTTTTTTTCATAAATGATAGACTCTTTATTTAGGTAAATTTCTTACTAGATTTATTTTCCTGATCCTCTGCTTGGGTTGAGCTCGCGGCAGCACCTGCTGCTGCAAAGATACTTTGCTGCACTGCAACCGAAGCGCTGGTCAATGGAGACAGTTCCCCAATATCTGGTGTGGTCATTTCTGCTAGTAATTCAGCTTTTGACTCATAAACCGCCGGTGATAAAGTCGCATCAAGTCTTGTTTGCTGAGCAACTATTTCGGTATCGCACGCTTGAAGCACATGTTCTTTTCCTATTATAACCTCTTCAGTGACTCGTAATTGAGATTGACGCTTTTGCAAATTCTCTTGTGCTATTTTATTTGCCTGAAATTGATCCTTAAATAATCCAAAAATATCACTTAAATCATCTTCAATACGCGCAAGCTTATCCTTTTCATCCTCTCTAGCTTCAGGCTTATCTTCTTCATCCTGATTATCTTTATTGCTTAATGTTAACTTTATTTCGCCTTGCTTTAGTAATTCTAAGTTAAGTGTAATATTTACTTTATTTTCTTCATTGAATGAAGTCAATTTATCTTTAAGTTTAGTTTTTGTAGTCTTTAAAATTTCTTGACTTTCTTGAGCCTCTTTCTCCTCTGCCTTAATTTGTATTTTTAGTTTATCTCTTCCACGGCACAATTCTTTTAATTCTTTCTGAAGCGCAGTATAGCCATTGAAAATAGCGGACAGACCCAATTCTTGATAACGCTTTTCACGTTGCATCATTTCAGTGAGTTTTATTATCCCAAGAGCGCTTGTCTTTCTACCTAAAATTAAATAATTGCTAATTTTTTTTCGATGCTTGGCAAGATCCGCTTGTAGCGCCTTCCGTTTTGGTGCATCCTTAAAATACTGAAAACAAAAAACACTCAAAATAATAACAACACTGCCTACCGCTACACCAATGTCAATTTTTTTTGTTGCATCAGGATTTTCACTGCCGGCAAACTCAAAACCCAAATTAAAACTTTTACAAATGCCAATGAAAATCAATGACGCTGCCATCGTTCCAAAAAATCTAGGGAAATGAGGGTCAGGCGTTTCTACATCAATGTCTTGATCTAATGCTTGAGTATCATGGAGTAACGTCTGACAGGCGGCTTGTTGTGCTTGATACTGGTCAAGCAGTGGCGTCATCGGTCCTGCATTATCTATAGTTAATGCGTTAATCCCTTGTATCTCTTGTGTCAATCGATCCAACTCTTGCTCAAAGAACGTTTTTAGCGCCTTAATATCTTCTTTTATCTTTCGCCTTTTTGTTGATAACGTATAATGCTCTAAACCTGGCACAGCACCATAAGTCATTGTGGTTGCGGCAATGTTTGACAAAAGAATACCACTCAATAATCCAACATTTGTGCCTTCTGATTGACCGGCGGCGGCTGTTAATCCCAAAACACCCGCATGCCCCACCGTCCGAATAAAATTCATCACCTGCACTGATGTCTGGTAATCTTGGACACCCTCACCCTCCTGAAAGATATCCACTAAGGCTGTTTGGGGCGTTTCAGTCGCTCCTTGACGACTAGAAGATTGTTTATCCTCTACACAGGTTCCCTCAGCATCACGTGAGGAAGGTATATCGGCTTGACGTTCGTGCTGCATTGGACATTCCTACAAAAAATTTATGGGAAATATATCTACGCTTTTCATTTTGATACTTACTAGATTTCTACCAATTTGCTCATAATTTATGGCATTTAACAATACACTTTGCCGCTCAAAGCGTAACAATATCCGCATAATATGTCAATAAATTTACCAATGCTTATCGCTGTCTCATAAAATAAGCTGATTTAACGTAATCTTCCCCTAAATTACCGGACACTAACACTAATCTGATAGAATTTACGAACTAACAGAAAGGTGTTTATTATGGCAAAAGCCAGGACTTATACGGAAGAATTTCGCTAAGAAGCAGTGCAATTGGCGTTGAATTCACCTTCGGTCAGCGGGGTGGCTAAATCATTAGGAATTCCAGACGCCACCCTACATACTTGGGTTCATAAAGCCAAAGGCTATGACCACCATGCAACAATTATTCAGGCCGGCGAAGCGACTGAAGTTAATGTGGCTAAGCTACTTGAAGAAATTAAACTGCTTAAAAAACGCTTGGCTCGTTCGGAGCAAGAAAAGGCCATTTTAAAAAAAGCGGCCACTTACTTTGCGAGGGAAAGCGAATGAGATATGAATTTATTAAAGGGCATGCAAATCAATTTTCGGTGGATTTGATATGCAAGATACTTAAAGTGAGTCGTAGCGGTTATTATGATTGGCTAACTCGCACGCCGAGTAAACGGGCCTTAGCAAACTTACAGATTGATATTAAAATAAAATCGATTTTTAACGAGCATAAGCAACGCTATGGCTCACCTCGAATTACTAAAGCCCTACAAGCACAGAACGAACTTTGCAGCCATACACGTGTTGCTAGGCGGATGAAATCAATGGGTTTAAGCGCCGTGGCAAAGAAGAAATTTAAAGTGACGACGGATTCAGTGCATCAACACCCGATTTTTGAGCATTTATTAAATCGCGATTTTAGCACTACAGCCATTAATCAGAAATGGGCTAGTGACATCACGTATGTACGAACCGATGAAGGTTGAGTTAATTCAGCAAAATGGCTATGCGACGCGTGCGCTAGCCAGGCAAAGTATTTTTAAATATATTGAAAGTTATTATAATCAAAAAAGATTACATTCGGCTATTGACTACAAGACCCCATCTGAGTTTGAATGGGCTTGTTGATATGAAAAATTTAGTGTCCGATAAAACGCGGTAAGATTATCAGCGAGGTATAGTTTTAAATGGCACGTCCAGGGATTACGTATCAAGAGATGCTAATCTTAGAGGTGGTTCTTATTTAGACGGGGCTACTACAGGATATGTATTTATTTAATAACTTAAAGGAGGTACACAATTAACAAATCAGTGGTTGGAGCATTACAATACTGAGCAGCCTCATGAGGCGCTTAATAATAAACTGCCACACTATTTTTCTC
>JAHZKQ010000009.1 GCA_022600315.1 Gammaproteobacteria bacterium | reverse complement strand
GTGGATTAATGGCTAGGGCGCCAGTATCAAAATCAATAATAAAATATTGTGCATCCGCGCCGCCAGCAATTTGATAATAAACATATTCACCCTCAGGGTCGATGGCACGTACTGCAAATTTACCATAATGATTTTCAGCCACATTAACTTCAGTGCGGCCGACAAAGCGTGGCGATAAATTTTGTGGTTCTGGCTCAGGGTTTACAGTCTTATTGGGGTTAGTTTCTTTTTCAGTCGAGTCAATCTTATCGGTTCGATCATAAAGTTTTCTGGAAGCACTCTTAGATGTACCTTGATGTTGGCGATCATTAATTTCAACATTCAAGCCATTTAATTTAAAATCTTTTCTATGCTCAACTTGAACAACTTTATCATCTAAACTATCCTCAGGCTTAGTTTCGGTTTTAGTGTTTTTTATGGTATGCGTATTTTCTTTATGTGGTGTAGTGGTTTCTAGTCTTAATGCGGGTTCAACTTTTAAAGTCGTGTCTTGTTCGCTTTGCGTAGTAGATTCTTTTTCTGTTAATTGTTTTTCAAGTGGTAAACTTGGAACAATATGTTCGGGTTGAGACGGTAAATGATCGGGTGCTTGAATTTGAAAAATGCTACCCTTAATATAGTCAAACATGTAATTAAAAGGTGAGTAATCGCCGTCAGTATTATGATCGGGTTGAAAAATCAGTTGTAACTTCTTAGTAATAAACGCTAAGGCATCAGCAATAAACTCAACATAACCTGATGTGTTAGTATCAGTGTTTGCTGTTTTATAATTACCCGCTTGGTATGTTAGCGCATCCTTACTTTGTTTAACTGCGTTGCTCATTTAGCCCACCCAGAGCATATGAACTAAGATCTTCCGTTAAACTTTTCAGGTTAATGGCTTTTTGCCACCAAAAATTATGCTCACTTCGAATATAGTACATCCAGGGATTTTTTCCTGTTTTTTAGGAAAAAAGTTGCTTTTTTTAAATGATTAATATATTGAAAAATATAGAGAAATTCATATGTTTTTGGAGGTGGGCTGGAGGCTGAGGTAACTTATTGATTTATTTATCCGGTAAATGAGGTTTGCGTAATGGTGTTTTGAATAAAGATATCGTAACCATTGGCCGTGTAATGATTATAGGTAATGCTATCGACAACGCTGGTGCCACTTGAGGTCCATGAATCAGCGGTTGATACGGTATCGTTTGCGTCACCTTTTACGTATAGATCATTATCGCTATCGGTAATATTGCTCAAGCCCTCGGCGGAAATAGATAAGGTGCTGTTATAATTACCACTGAATAAGTCAATGTATTCTATATTTTCAACATAATCCCAGGTGCTGCTGCTCGTTATAGTGATGGTGACAGCGCTATCAACTTGCCACGTATCGGCGCCAGTACCACCATCAATTAATCCACCGTTAGCCAAATCACTGGCTTCATAAATTAATATATCGTCACCTCCAGCACTAATTAAATTATCTATGCCGTCAGCACCATCTAAAGTGTCATTATCGTTACCACCAGTTAAAGTCTCTGCGCTGCCGGTACCAGTGATACTCATGCCCGTATTATCTGCTGGAGGTAAGGGAGAGGCGTTATATACTGCTGTTAAAGCAGCAGAAGAAAAGCTTAAACTGCTATCACCGCCGTAGCCTAAAGTTAATGCATTAACGATGTCGCCATTATTTCCTTCAGTTTGGTCCCAGGCAACAATACTAATAGCATCAATAAAAAAAGTATCATTGGTTTTAAATTGAATTAATGCGTTTTCATCTAATAATATGGCTTGTTTGCCATCATACACGTTAGGTGTGCTATCGACTTGATTCCAGATAAGCCAACTGCTGCCACTATTTAATGAGTATTGCCATTCACCGCCAAGTGGAGTTGTTGAATTGGCAAGTAAGGCAATGCCTAAGTTGCCACCATCTTGATCAGAGACATTCATGTATTCTAATAGGCGGCTCACTGAGACCGTAGAATCTGGTGCAAAAGATGGGATTAGATTTAACTCCGTAGTAAATTCAGGCGAGTCATTGGCATCAGTGATGGCAATGCTAAAAGTTTGTGTGGTAGTGGCACCACGAATGTCGGTTACTTTAATATCAACTTCATAAGTGCCATCGTTATTGCTGTCCATAGGGCTCTCAAAATTTACACCTGGAATTTTTGTGGCAGAACTTGCATTTGCATCGACGAAATATTTATCTTGCAAGTCATCTGCAAAACTTAAGTCACCCGTGTTTGTGTTAATAGTGAAGAAAGCCACATCGGCGCCGCCACTAATAGCGTAGGTGAGGGCATCACCTTCAGGATCGGTGGCAGTGATTTGATCTGCTAAGACCGTATTTTCTGCTGCGCTTATTTGACCAGATGAAGTGAAAGTTGGCGCTTGGTTATTAGCTGTTTCCGATTCATTTCCAAAACTATAAATGTACTTATTTTCTAAAGTAATATAGTGCAATGTTGAGCGATCAACTAGTTCTGGGTGATTAGTCTTTGCCGGATGAAAATTTTTGAACTGCTCAACCTGTACGATATTGCCATCTAAGCTCTCGGTTACATTATCAGAAATTTTTTCTGTTTTAGCTTTTAAATTATTTTCTTTATTTTTGGCATCGTTTTTTAAATATAAACTGAGATCAATTTTTAAGTCTAAATCTTTTAT
>JAHZKQ010000078.1 GCA_022600315.1 Gammaproteobacteria bacterium | reverse complement strand
TGCATCGTAAAGTTACTCAACAAGAAGTGCCCAACAAAAAAATCTATCCCGTATGGCGATTTTTAATACGCTATATTGCCCCGCTTGGTATCGCAATTGTGTTTATTAGTTCAGTTTTTTAAACCGTTATACAAAAAATCGTTTCATAGCATATAGAATATAGTTAAGTTCTGAAATACTTTAAAAGTCTCCAGGTCGTGCTACGTGATCAGCAGCCCTTGCATCAGTACCCACAACTCCTGCTTGTGAAGCAAATAAACCAGCACTAGCAAGAGAGTCTGTCGTATTTTGATTGGGCAATAGCCGCATCAAGCGATCAAGCAAATCTTTAAACCCATTCGCCAGTGCTTTCGACTCATCCTGAAATGATAGTATAGATTGCTTAAATACAGCGGCGTCGTCTCGTAAGATTTTAATTGTACGGTCAATTGCTTCTTTAGGCCATCGATTTTTTTCTATTGCTTGGACCAAATCAAGACTAAGATCAACAAATTGTCTAATCTCATTAAATAACCAAAAAACATCTTTTGGAGTATCTTCATAATAATTTAGAAAATACTCATTAAGCACTTCACAACTACGTTCTGCAGCTGCAGCTGCAGCTGAATGTGGAGCCTTAGACTCCGACTGCGCTTCAACACCTTCAGCCATTTTGCCTAACAAATTACAATAAGTACCCCAAGCGTCAGTCGATTTTAAAATCGAATCGGCTACAGACAGATCTTGTGTTTCATTAGATTGCTGCTTAAAATTTTCAATAGCTTCTCTTAAAGCGACATCAAGCTTATTATTAAAACTTGATGAAATTTTAGTATCATAAAACTTAAGCATTTGGTTAACAGCATCACGCATAAGCACTCCTTATAAATTTAAAAATTACACCCCAAAAACACTTGATTGATCATCAGTTAATACAACATGTCGGATCAATAAAGGAATTTTCAATAATTAGAGCGGCATTATATCAACACAAAGGCGAAATAATAGTTAAGGTAATATTAAATTTTAAAAAAACCACTGCATATAAATAGTCATGGCGGTCATGTATAAAGCGATAATGAATAATAACCCGGCATACAAGTGTTTAATGGTGGACTCTTTTAGACGGTGCGCCATCTTAGCGCCCTGCGGAGCTAACAACATCACCACGGGAGCAATAATAATAAATGCCATACCATTCACGTAACCTAATGAATACACGGGCCGCCCAGACAGTCCCCAGCCATGAATAATTACACCTATTGCACCCACTAATCCAATGGTAATCCCTGAGGTGGCAGAAATGCCAATGGCTTTACGATACGGATATTTTAAAAAACGCAAAAATGGCACGGTAAAAGTACCGCCACCTAAGCCTAACCACACCGATGCACAACCAATAATACCGGCTCCAACATAGGCACGCTTTTTATGCGGATAACTTTTAACGGCTTTAAATTGGGTGTGCTGAGTTAAGGTATAAACAAATGCGCAATATAAATAAGCCGTGAAAATAATTTTTAACAATAACCCCGAAATATAATGGAACGATAACGTCCCAATGATTGCACCACTAACCACCGACGGTAACCAACGCTTAGCAAATTTAAGATCGACATTTTGCAACTTATAATGCTTATAGGCACTGGCCATCGTGGCTGGTACCACTAGGGCTAATGCCGTGCCCACTGCACAATGCACCACTCTAGCATGACTAGCCCCAAAAAATGGAAATAGAGTCATCAACGTTGGTACCAATACCACACCGCCCCCCAAACCAAAAAGTCCCGCGGTATAACCGGCAACCGAGCCGATCATTAGCAAAATAATCACAAAGTAAAGATCTTGAATGGGTGGCAGATGCATTTTGAAAATCCTATTCGCATTTTAGATAATTCAGTATAGAATACTACGACCTTTAATAAAACACTATTCACTCACTATGAAAGCCATGCATTCTTATGATGTTGTTATTATCGGCAGCGGCGCCGCTGGCCTAGGCTTGGCGCTAAGCTTACCTAAACAAGTTAAAATTGCCATTATCAGCAAAGCCAATTTACTTGCCGGTTCTTCAATGTATGCCCAAGGCGGCATTGCCGCGGTGATGGACAAAACCGATAGCTTTGAATCCCATATTAACGACACCATAAAAACCGGTGCTGGACTTTGCAATCCACAGGCAGTGCGCTGTACGGTAGAAAATGGCAGGCACGCTATCGAATGGTTAATTGCGCAGGGTGTAGAATTCACTCGCGGGCAAAACAATGCTTTTCATTTAAATCAAGAAGGCGGTCATAGTCATCGGCGCTTATTACACGCCGCCGATCACACCGGCAAGGTAGTGGTAAATAGTTTATTGCAACAAGTGCAACGTTGTAAAAACATCGATTGCTTTAGCCAATGCACCGCGGTTGATCTATTAACCAAAAATAATACTTGCTATGGCATTAAAGTATTAACCAACTCAAATCACCACTACGATTATTTTTCAGCAAAGACGACTGTGCTCGCTTGTGGCGGCGCCAATAGTATTTATTTAAACACCACCAACTATGATTGCACCTCAGGCGATGGCATTGCCATGGCCTATCGTGTGGGTTGTGAAATAACTAATCTAGAGTTTATTCAATTCCATCCGACCTGCCTTTATAATCCCAATGGCGAAACTATTTTAATTAGCGAAGCTTTGCGCGGCGAAGGTGCGCATTTAATTTTACAAGATGGGAAACGCTTTATGTTTGACTATGATAAACGTGGTGAGCTAGCACCGCGCGATATTGTTGCCCGTGCCATTACTGATATTATGCAACAAAAACATTTACAACATGTTTATCTCGATATCAGCCATAAACCCGCTGATTTTATCCAAACTCATTTTCCCACCATCTATCAAAAATGTCTGCGCAACGGCATTGATATTACCCACCAACCGATTCCAGTTGCCCCTGCAGCGCATTACACCTGCGGTGGTGTAGCAACAAACTTACAGGGTGGAACTGAGCTTAAAAATTTATATGCCATTGGTGAGGTTGCACATACTGGTTTACACGGCGCTAATCGAATTGGCAGCAATTCATTATTAGAGTGCATTGTGTTTGCTGCAAACTGCAGTCAAGCTATTCAAAAAGCCTTACAGCATAATTCGTTTGATAAAATAAGCATTACTATTGAAAAAATTTCCAATCGACCACCAGCAAAACTGGATACTGCAAAACTAATGCAGCAATTACGCCAATTAATGTCCGCTAAAGTTGGTGTAATGCGTAGCAACCAAAGCTTACGTACGGCTTTACAAGCGATAGAGCATTTGCAGTCAATTTCCCAGCAAGCACTTAAAACCTATCAACCTAATAAGGCCTTAATTGAATTAAATAATGCCATCCAAGTGGCTATGCTGATCGTGCAATCTGCATTAGCCAGACACGAGAGTCGCGGCGCACATTTTAATATTGATTACCCCGACCAACTTGACAAGCCTAGCAACACCGCCCTTAAACGCCAAAACTCCTCTGCACTTATTGAATCCGGCCAGATACAAAGTTGATAACGTCGATTATCTGCCTGCCAATGCAGTAACATAAACTTTTGCAGGCAAATACTACTGCCAAGTAAATTAGCATTGATCAGCTGATGATTTATTTCCAATTGCCAACGGTTATTTTCTGGGTTTAAGCAGGTGAACGCGGTGATTTTTACAAGACTATTTTTAATCTTAAGCCAGATAAGATAAACAACCATTAGGCCAACAATACTTAGACGCCAGTATAAAGCTAAATCAAGATAGCTAACAATTATCACCGCTGGCACGACAATAAAAAACCACCAAACTATACATAAGCCTGAATCTTGAATTTTAATAGAGACCATTAATTGTTAATCATGAAAACAATCAGGGACAATATTGGGTCGCAACAACCAATTAATTATCCAGCGATGCTGTTCGCTAGAGTTTAATGCCACCACACAACCAGGAGGGTAATTAACCAGTGGATAAGTGTTTTTATCACCAACCACCAACGCACTAATTAATTTAGGCATAAACGGTAAATGCCCAACCAGCATGGTGTGTTCACTCCAAGTTTTTATCATCTCACGCATAGGCCCCACGTCAGCCATATCATCAAGTAAATTAGGCGCCTCGGTCATATCTTCTATTTTTAAATATTTTGCTAATACTTCGGCGGTTTGCTTGGCACGCAACTTGCCGCTATGAATGATATGTCGAATATGTAAATCATATTGGCCTAAATACTTCGCCACTTTCTCAATATCCTTTTGCCCCTGTTCACTTAACGGACGCGTCGCATCATCAGCCGATAATTCGGCCTCTGCATGACGTACACAGTAGAGGTCCATATTCGATCTCCTTAGTCACTCAAGGACCAAAATTTTAGCCTAGCCCAGAGGAAATTGACACACTGTTCGCGATTAAAAACTTTTAAAACCTTAAGAAAAAATTATATTGATCAAAATATGATAGATATTTAATCAAAACTATGAATTTTTCTAGGGATTGCCTATAATGGCCTGCCAGTTTTTCAAAATCTGATGAGCACCTCACCCTCTCACTAACTTGTAGGTAATTTATGTCTTCTGGAAAAACATTAACCCAAAAGCAAAAACTTTATCTCGCACTCATGCCAACGATTATTGGCATCGTCGCGTCAACTTTCTATTTTTATGATTTTATTATTCGCGTTATGCCAATGGCCATGACACATCAATTGATGAGCTCTTTTCATATTGATGCCGGTCAACTCAGTATTTTTTTCAGCAGCTTTTTTTACGGTTATGCCTTAATGCAAATTCCAGCTGGCACCCTGTGTGATCGTATTGGTGCCAGGCGCTTATTAACCATTGGCGCCACCATATGCGCTCTGGCCACCATTGGCTTTAGCCTAACTAATAATTTTACTATCGCCATTATTATGCGCTTTACTATGGGATTAACCGCTTCCATTGCCTACTTGGGGGCACTATGGGTTGGCGCACACTGGCTAGGCTCAAAACGTTTTGCCATGTATGCAGGTCTGGTGCAAGTATTAGGCTGCATGGGCGCTATTATTGGTTCTGCGCCAGTAGCACATTTAACCAGACTATACAGCTGGCAACACACTGCATTGATTATTGCCTGCATAGGAGCATTTATTGCCGGATTAAATTGGCTGGTGATTCGCGATAAACCCAAACAAAAAAAATTAATCGAACATACCAATATTGCTTTGCAAGAAAAATTTCAATTAAGTGAAGTGTTAAAAC